>CAZFUR010000001.1:0-19111 GCA_964522245.1 uncultured bacterium
GCGACGTTTTCGTTGAGAGAAGCTAATCCGTCTTCGTCGATTCCTAGTACCTGCAGAGCTAAAGGATCGACTTCGGGGATTAAACTATCCCCTCCCGATCCGATATTGTGTACTCTGCAAAGGTGGTCGGCAACGTGTACTATCGCCGTTACCATCCGGAACTCTTCAGGACATTCTGATAAGTTATGATGAAATTGTATAGGCAAAACCAGCTCTTCGGGGAATTTCCATCGCTGAGTGAGCCATCCGCCCACTTCGCTGTGTTCTACCCCGATAACCTTGCGTTCGGCGTCTAAGATCAAACATCGGTTAACAACAACCTCTTTCATGACGTCTTCATATTGGGTTGTGTAGTAACTCTCAAAAAAAAGTTTGCCGATATCATGAAGCAGACCGTTTAAAAAAGCCACTTCAAGATCTTTGTAGCCGACATGTTGCGCAACCATTTTTGATATTGTTCCCACACCTATGGAATGGAGCCAAAACTGGCATCTATTAAAATTGTAGTTACTTTTAATCTTTTTGAACGTATCAAACACAGATGCGCTTATGGATAAACTCTTTATGGTGTTGAATCCTAAAATAGTTATCGCTTTTGACATCGTGTTTACTTTTCTCAGGTAACCGTAATAAGCGGAATTAGCCAGTTTCAGTATCCGTGCCGATATGGATTGATCGTTGGAAATAATTTTCACAAGATCATTTACGTGAGAATTCTCGTCTTCGCAAACCTGAATAATTTTGGTGACTACCATTGAAAGAGTCGGAAACTCCTCAACGTTCATAATAGCGTGTTTTATATCTTCTCTATTCACTGATTCGATACCCCAATCGGTTTTGCTTTACTGTTGACATCTTGAATATAATAAAAAACAACAGATCTTAAAAGGACTTTTTATGAGTATTTTCTGGGCAGTTTCCATCGTTTATGAAACCAGAACCATTGAGACGGGTTTTTTCGGATCCATTTTTCCAAGATATTGTTATACAATTCGGTATTTCTTTTTATGTCTTCCGCTCGGTTGCCGGTATTGATTGTTTTAAGCGGAGTTTCTACGTGGATGGTATGTTTGCCGTTAGGGTTGCGTACGTCAAAGGCGGGGACTACTATGGCGCCGGTTCTGAGGGCAAGCTGGGCGACGGCGGGTGTCGTGTATGCGGTGCGCCCGAAAAACTTAACGGGTAGAGCCGATCCGCCGGCATACTGATCAAACAAGATAGCCAGTATACGCCCTGATTTAAGTTCACGAATTATCTCTTTTGCACTCCCTTTTTTGTTCAACACTTTTAGCCCTGTTTTTTGTCGTAACCGTTTTATGTATCGGTAGATAAATTTATTCTTCATGGGACGCCCTACCGCACTGATGGGGTATTTTAGCAGACCTGCCTTAACCGCCATCAACTCCCAGTTGCCGTAATGAGCTATGAGAAGTATTATCCCCCGCCCGCTTTTTAAAATCTCGGTGATGACTTGATCGTTTTTTATATCCACGTAGTCAGAAAAGGTTGCCAGCATTTTAGGTATCCGTATCGATTCCACAGCCAGTAAGGCAAGGTTCTTAAATGAGTCTCTGGCGATATATTTTATCTCGTTTTGGGTATATTCGTCTCCAAAAGCATGGTTCAGGTTTTCAAGAGCGATTTTTCTTCTGGGCGGATGGATATAATAAAACAGGGATCCTAAAAGTTTAGCGAATAGGCGTATCATAGAATATGGGATAAGATTTATAATCCCGCAGAACAATCTCAGCAGAAGATAAACTACGTAGTGAAAAAACAGAGTCATTTTTGCCATCATATTGTTTCTTTACATTTTTTTCTTGTCAATAGATGTATCAGTAAAGCTATTAGAATAAGCAGTATCCATGTGTATACTCCGCCTACCAGTTGACTTCTACCCCACCAGACGGTCTGTTCGGGAATAGTTCTTGTAACCATGGAGCCGTCGACTTTTATAATAAAAACCCAGCCTGCGTGTAGTCCCATGGAAAAATATAAAGATTTTGTGCGGTGGTAGGCATACGCTAAACAAAATCCGGTGAGGAATAATCCTGTACATTTGAACAGAAAATCGGGCGAGGCGAAAGGTTTTAACATATGAGCTAACACCATAAATCCGCTAAATATGTATGTTTGGTCAACGCCCGTAATCTCTTTCGGTTTGAAAAAATGCATAATCGCATACAAGAAACTGCTCAGAAAAAATGCTTGCCATAACTTGAATCGTTTTTTGAAAGAGTTAAACAAAATACCTCTGAAAAAGAATTCTTCTATAAAACCTATCAGTGACGCGGTAAATACGGCTTTGTAAGCTTTTCTTGTGAATCTGAGAAAAGTTTCGTCGGATAAAAAAAGCTCTCTAGCGTCAAAACTGATAGCGAAAATTATCTGAATGGTCAATGTTACTATCCCAAGCATAAATCCTGTGGAGTAAAAAAAACCGTCTCCTTTTTTCGGTTTTAAGACGGTGAAGGCGCTACCCGTTTGAAAAAGCCGTTTCCTGAAAATGATAACAAATATTGCGCTTAAAATCATAATCAGTCGTGACAGTATCCTGTGCATCTCAAATTCGGAGAATGATGCGAAGGCGGGGATCTGTTGTCCCGCCACAAGCAAGAGCTTTTTTACGATAGGTGCAAACAGGCAACTAAAAAATATAACACTCAATACACCTGAAAATATTATCAGTTTATTAGATTTATTATTCATAATACCTTTCTATTGGAAACAGAGTTTAGATACGCATTCCTGAAAATCTTGCAGTCCGTCCAAAATCTCCATTTCAACCTTCAGGAAATATATGGGAATGCCTCTTGTTGAGGATAGTTCAGGAAACCGAACCGCGTCTTTTTCTGTGGTTACTATGGCGGAGATATTTTTACGAGAACCTGTTTTTAGCACGTTGCGAACCTCTTTTACCGAAAAACGATGATGATCTTGAAACCGTTTTGATAATACGATGTTTATCCCCAAATCCCCGACAGCTTTCTCAAAACTAACAGGGTCCGCTATTGCCGAGATCAGTCCAATCCGCCTGCCTTTAAAACTATCCAAAGAGGCGGTTGAGCCGTCAGACAGATTCACAAATTCGATAGCTTTGTGGCAACATTCTATGAAATTGGCACTGTAATTATGTTGTCGGATAGATGCTTTTAGTCCGCTTAGATCTTTGTTTTTAGATGATTTAGTAAGGAGAAACAGGTTCGCTCTATTCAGGTTTTCTATCGGTTCGCGCAGTATACCGCTCGGTAACAGCTTTTTGTTGCCGAAAGGGTTTGTGGTGTCTATGAGGACTACGTCAAAACGGGGATTTAAGGAAATATGCTGATAACCATCGTCCAGTATAATTGTGTCGACACCGTATTTTTCGATCACATATTCGCCTGCTTTTGCCCTGTCTTTGTCGATCGCTACGATTACTCCCGGCAGTTTTTTTGCCAGCATATACGGTTCATCACCTGCCATCGATGAATTTAGGTATACCTTGTTCCCATCGGAGACAACTTTGATCTGCTGGTCTTTGGGAATCAATAAAAACAGTTTTTTTATAAATCTTTTTATGCCGAACCGAGTTGAGCTTCTGTACCCTCGGCTGATTATAGCTACTTTTCTGCCGTTGTTTTGCAATGCTTTCGCAAACAGCTCCACAGTCGGTGTTTTACCTGTACCGCCGACGGTAATATTACCGATACTCACAATCATACAACCGAGACTTTTTGTTTTCAGAAGACCGCTTTTGTAAAAATATAACCTCAGTTGCGACCCTAACCCGTAAAACCAAGAAAAACAATGCAGAAAAAAACGCACGACAGGGACAAATTTCCCTTTCTTTTCTTCTTTTATGACGCCAAGCACATAATCTTGCACGTTTTCTGTAAACTCTTGAAAAATCCCCATCCTTGTCCTTTAACCTATTTTAAGGTTCGTAACGCTCAATCTTATCGACATAAGGACTTGATGACAGCCTATCGATAAAATCATCTATACTCTCTCCGCTGGTTATTCTGCAACGGACTTTATAATCATAATATTGCGACAAAAATTCAAGATAATTTATCGAATAAAACTGTTCCTTTTCAAAATCGGTTATATCCCTTCTAAACAAGATGACAACCTCTTTGCGCCAAGGCTTGTTGTCTTCTGTCTTGAAGTCCTCTATCAGAGCGCAACCGTTTAGTGTCGAAAAGGAGAGTAATAGACAAATAACCGGTAATAAAATTTTATTCATGATTTTACCTTTCGATTAATACATTATTGTTTGGTGTTTCTATAAATCCCAATGTTTTATCTGCTATAAACGTTGGGCGTTGTTTGACCTCTTCGAAGATTTTTCCGATATATTCGCCGATAATACCGATTGTGATAAGCTGTATTCCTCCTAAAAACAAGATGGTCAGAAAAATAGTAGCCGTGCCGGGAGCTTCTTTGATGCTGTATCCGAATAATTTTAAATCAAATATTCTGTAGAATAAGAAAAAGATGAACCCGACAAAACTTGTGCTCGCTATGAAAAAACCCAACAAACTTGATAACCGAAGAGGGACACTGCTGAAATCCAGCAGTCCGCTTAACGCTAGGTTGAGGAGTTTTCTAATGGTATATTTTACTTCTCCGTCGGCTCTTGCGTGGCGTTCGTATTCAATACCGGTATGTTTAAAACCTACCCAACAGCGCAAACCACGTATGAATCTGTTTTTTTCCGGCAGACGGTTTATCTGATCGACAACTTTCCTGTCCATCAGACAGAAATCGCCCGAATCGAGAGGTATTTCTATATCCGACAGTTTTTTCATTAGGCGGTAGAAGATAAAATAACTTGACCGTTTAAAAATAGATTCTTTACGTTTTTTTCGGACGGCGTAGACAACATCAAAACCGCTTTTCCATTTATCTATGAAATTTTGCAGTATCTGTGGCGGGTCCTGAAGGTCGGCGTCCATAATGATAACCGCATCTCCATCGGCGTATTTTAACCCTGCCGTGACTGCGCACTGGTGTCCGAAATTTCTTGAGAATCGTATCCCTTTGACAATACTGTTTTCTTTGTGAGCATGCTCGATTATCTGCCATGTTAAGTCTGTGGATCCGTCATCTATGAAGATGATCTCACAAGAATCTTGAAACCCGGCAACGACAGGCAATAGTTGTTCCAGAAGTTTAGGCAGTACTTCTTGTTCATTGTATGAGGGTATTATTATACTGATCATTTAGATAACTCCCATTAATCTCATTTTATCCCTAAAGCAAAAATAATATATTTGCTTCCGTTTATCAAGATTAGTTTTACGGGAGTTTTTTTTAAAGATCTTATTGGAGCCCAAGCGAGATGATTATATCTTCAACTTCGTATTCGAGAGAACTATAAATATTATCAAGTAGTTCGTCAGTTATGGATAGAAACTTTCTGTATTCTCTAAAATCGTCGCAATAGATTCTTTTTACGACAGGTTTTCTGTGAAGAGATGTGCTTATCGTGTCGGCTATAAAAATACAGCATAAGGAAACATACATCTCTCTAGACGGATATTGCCTTACGATTTCGCTTGGTTCATTGTGATATTTTATCATCGCTTTCAGGTTAGTTGAGAAATACCATTTGTTACTCATTATTTCTCCAACGTCGGTATGATCCATACCGTAATGGTTTTTTTCCAGAAAACATAGGTTGGTTCTGTTGTTTTCGCAACGCACATTTTTCAGCAGTTGAATATAGTCGAATTTCATTGCGTAAGTTAAAATGATTTTTCCGATATCATGCAATAGTCCGCCGACAAATATCTCTTCAGACAAGGTTTTTGTTATCTTGAAAGACGGTGGTAGATGTAATGCGATCTTTTTTGCGACAATGGCACTCTCCATAGAGTGTCTCCAAAATTCGTGCAACGCTTTCTTGTAGACAGGCATTTTGGCGATTGTATTTACTACCGATATTCCTAGCGCTAATTTTTTTATGGCTTCGAACCCAATTATCACTACGGCATGCTGTAGGCTGGTTATTTTTGTATCAAGACTGTAGACGGCGGAATTTACCAGTTTTAATATTTCAGCCGCTATTACAGGGCATTGAGCAATAATTTCAGCTATGTCACGGGCGGCTACCCTGTCGTCATCGACTGTTTCAAGCAATTCTTCTAAAACCACAGGTAATGGGGGTAAATTTTCGATGACGGTTGTGATTTTTTCCTTTCGGATTCGATTCATAATGTATCTGTTTTCCTCTTAAAACAAGTAGCGATATTTTTTAGGTAAACGCAAGGTGTGCACAGGATTTATGTCGACACAATAAGATTTTTTTTTAGTACAAACGTCAGAAATAAAACCTAATAAATATCGTTATTTATCGAAATGGTGTATATTTGAAAGGAGACTAAGATATTTTAACTGTGGAGTTTTGTATGAAAACTATAATATTCTATTTTTCAGGGTCTGGGAATTCTTTCAAAATAGCTCTTGATTTAAAGGCTAAATTACCTGATGTTGATCTGGTTGCCATTCAAAAAGTGATAGGTTCTAAAGTAGATTTGTTTGCCGATAAGATAGGTTTTGTTTTTCCCGTCTATGCTTGGGGTCCTCCGGTTATTGTGGCTAATTTTATGAGTACGCTTCCCGTGTTTGAGAAATATTCGTTTGCAATAGTGACTTACGGTGGTTTTGCATGCGCTACATTGAAAAAGACAGAAAAGATACTCCGAAAACGAGGAATAAATCTGAATGCGGGGTTCTCGATTAAAATGCCCGGCAATTATACCCCCTTGTATGGGGCTGTCCCATTGGATGAACAGAAAAAAATTATTAAACAATCCGAAGAGGAATTAGATTTAATTGTTCCGTTGATTAAAAATTCTCAAGATAGAAAAATCCCAACCGGTTTTTGGATAACAAATCTGCTTATGTCAGGACTGGTGTATAAATTTTTCACAAAAAACCTAAAAAATTCATCAAAACATTTTTGGACAACAAAAGATTGTAACGGTTGCGGGATATGTGAAAAGATATGTCCGGTAAAAAATATTGATTTAGTGGACAACAAACCTGTTTGGGCTGATAAATGTGAACAGTGTATGGCATGTTTGCAGTGGTGTCCGGCGCAAGCGGTGCAATTTGGCAAGAAAACTATTTCACGCAGGCGGTATCATCACCCTGACGTAAAAGCGACAGATTTATTTTTGGGCGAGTAGCTGATCTAAGGTGCCGGTTGCGACACAAATAGATGTATCTGCCGCACCGTAATAAATTTTGATATCACCGTTGTCTGATAAAACCGCTCCGCAGGCAAAACAAACGTTGCCGACATCACCGATCCGTTCATAATCTTCCCTTGGTGACAGAATCGGTTCTGCGCTGTGTCTGATTACCTTTGAGGGGTTATCAAGATCTAGTAACACGGTGCCTATTCTGTAGATCGGTCCGGCGGAAGTTTTCTTGACGCCATGATAGATCTCCAACCAACCCTCTTTTGTCTCTATAGGAGGAACCGATGCACCGACTCTGTAATCGTCCCAATAACCGGATCGGGGGGCTATAACCACTTCCGTGTCACCCCAATGTATAAGATCGTGAGAATAAGAGACCCATATACTACCTACCCCTCTTCCGATCGGTCTGTCGAAGCGAACATATCGCCCTTTTATCTTTCTTGGAAAGAGAATACCGTCTTTATTACCGGGAAGAGAGACGGCGGCGATTCTTTTGTAATCCACATAATTCTTCGTTTCGGCAAGCACAATTCGGGGTCCACAAGACCCTACAGCCGTGTAAACCACGTAACATGTTCCATCGACAATAGTCACTCTGGGGTCTTCGATCCCTTTTGTCTCATATTTGGCGAATGGACCGGTCTTTTTTGGTAGCATGACAGGTTTTTCATCGACCGTAAAATTAAGCCCGTCTTTGCTTCTTGCCAGCGAAAAGAAAGAGTAGCCGTGTAAGCCTTCTACTCGAAGAAGAAGATAGACCCCGTCATCCGTCACTATGGGAGACCCGTTGAAGACTGTATTGGCGTGGAACGGAAGATCCTCTATCGTTATGATCGGGTTGCCTTCATATCTGTGTAGTAGGTCTCTGCCTTCTCCGTTACGCTTTTTTATATTCATTAATAACCTTCCTTCCCTTCCATGCAAAGAGCGATTACTTCCTGCATTTTTGTGCTTCCGCCACAGATACAACTGTCTGCTGCACCGTAGAAAATATGCAGGTTGGTCTTGTCTTTGCAGATTGCCCCGACGGAGAAAATAATGTTGGGTAAATCGCCGATACGCTCGTACTTCTCTCTAGGAGCTAATATCGAAACATTGGATCTGCCGATAACTTTTGCGGGGTTGGCTTTGTCTAGGATAACTGCGCCGACTCTGTAGATCGGTCCTGCGGAAGTCTCTTTCGCTCCGTAGTAGATCAATAACCAGCCTTCATCTATCTCTATGGGAGGCGCTCCCGCTCCTATCCTGTCCGAATCCCAGTAGCCTGATCGGGGAGAGATGATCAGCTCAGACCTGCCCCAATAAATTAAATCTTTACTGTAAGTTATCCAAATACTGCTACCTTCATGCGGTGTTTCCAGTCTTGCGAAAGACCCGTTGAACTTTTTAGGAAACAATACACCCGCTTTTGAATCGGGTTGAGATATTATACCTACACGTTTTACGGTTTTGAAATCTTTTGTTTTTGCGAGCCCTATCCTGTAGCCGTGGTCTCCCAATGCTAGATATGTGATATAATAGGTTCCGTCGATACGTGTTACACGAGGGTCCATTACCCCGCGGGATTCATGTTGCGCGTACTTTTTGTTGCTGGATGGACGCAAAAACGGTTCGGGATGTACATAATATTTGTGTTTGTTTATTCTATGTGCCAGATGAATATTTTGTTGTCCTACAAGATGCTCGATAGTTACAAGCAAAAGCGTTTCGTCTTGATACAAAACAACAGCCGCGTTTCTTATATCCGAACACTTAAAATCTAGATCCCCGATTGTGATCAAGGGGTTATCCGCCCAACGCCGAACGATATCTCTATATCCGTGAATTTCTATTGAGTTTGCCATTTTTGATTTTCCCTAAGTTGTTTTCGCTACCCAGATTCTTTTTCGGTATTGTTCGTTAAAGTATTACTTTTTTTTACTGAAATTAAAGGAGATGTAGTAATGAGAGTTATTCTGTGTTAGCTGACCAACGGCATATTTGATTTTGCCTCTATATAATTTTTAGATGCGAATATCGATTTATCTCTTTGTAAATAACCTAAAGCCGCTATCATTACGGCGTTATCCGTGCATAGGTTTACGGGTGGAAGTATCAGTTTGAACCCGTTTTTTTCGGACTCCGATTTTATCCGTTCTCTAAGTTGAATATTGCAGGTTACGCCCCCGCCCATGGTGATCGTTTTGATACCGTATTGCTTTGCGGCTTTGATTGTCTTTTTTGCCAGAATATCAACTACTGCCTCTTGGAAAGACGCTGCTATATCGGCTTGACGTGATTTTGAGATAGGATGGGACTCTGACTTTAGTTGGTAGAGCACAGAAGTTTTTAATCCGCTGAAACTAAAATCAAACGACCTTTTTTTGATTAAACCACGGGGAAAACGAATCGCTTTCGGATTGCCGTTTTCGGCGAGTTTGCTTATGATAGGTCCGCCGGGATAACCTAGTCCCATCATCATTGCCGCTTTGTCGAATGCTTCACCCGCTGCGTCGTCAAGGGTTTGTCCTATAAGCTCATAATGGTGTAGATCATCCATTTTAACAAGCATAGTGTGTCCGCCTGAAACCAGTAGTCCCAAGACAGGGTATGAAACGTTGTTTTGCCCAATCAGGGCGGATATCAAGTGTCCTTCCAGATGGTTCACTCCAACCAGAGGCAGATTGTATTTGTATGATACGGCTTGTATGTAGGAGATACCTATAATTAACGATCCTATCAGACCGGGTCCTTGGGTTACGGCCAGTAAATCTATGTCTTTCCAGGAAAGAGAAGATTTCTCCAGTGCGCAACGGACGACTTTATCGATCACTTCTATATGTCGTCGTGAAGCCAGTTCAGGGACTACACCCCCGTAAACGGAATGAATATCTTCCTGTGAAGCAATCAGATTCGATAATATTGTGCCGTCATCTTTCAGCACGGCTGCGGCTGTTTCGTCGCAGGAGGACTCTATACCGAGTATATTCATTATTGCTACCCTGTGATAGTTGTTTTTTTATAATCGCTTGACAGTCTATAATATCTTTGTGGAGAAAACAAAGTTTTTTATATAAAAAGAAACCCGAGAATAGCCTAGCTATTCTCGGGTGGAAAAAGGCTGTTTCTTTACTAAATTTTAAACCGATTGACTATTTTGTCTAAAACATTTGCTTGTTCTGTCAGTTGATTCGTGGAGGACAGGTTCTCTTTAGATGCTAATCCGTTTTGTTCTGCAACATTGCTTACTTGTTCAACTGATTGTGAAATATTTTTGACGCTTTCGGCTTGTTCATTGATTGCTGAATTCACTTCGGTTGATATTCTGTTCACATCGCTCATAACTCTTGAGATGTTGTTTGAGCCTTTGGACTGTTCATCCATAGAGGTTAGTATTTCTTGAGTGCTCCTGTTGATCTCTTCCATAGATTTAGCTATTTCCTCCGCTCCTTGTTGTTGTTCATTGGTGGAGCTGTTTACCTCTTCCATCAAAAAGGAAACTTCCTGAATAGCTTCTATCATTTTTGTTATTATTGTATCGACGCTTCCTACCAAAGTTACCCCTTTAGCCGCTTGTTCGTTTGAGTCTTTTATCAGAAGCGTTATCTCTTTTGCAGCTTGTGCGGATTGCTCTGCTAAAGCCCTTACTTCGTCTGCGACAACGGCAAATCCTTTGCCTGCTTCTCCTGCTCTTGCTGCCTCGATTGCAGCGTTCAAGGCAAGTAGATTGGTTTGATCGGCTATACCCGTTATCACACTGATGATGTTATTTATTTTTTCCGCACTGTTTGCTATATCTTTCATTCCGGTCACGGATTCTTTAGCTGCCTTATTCCCTTCTAGAGCGTGTTCGCTTATAGTCGATGTAAGATTATGGACTTGATTGGAGTTTTCGGAAACTTGTTTTATCGAGGCGGCCAACTCTTCCACAGCGGCGGTAGATTCGTTTACTGATGCGGCTTGAGACTCAACGACTCTAAAAACGGCGTCTATACTTTTTGACATTTCCTCTATGGATGAAGATGTTTCTGATACACTTGTCGCTTGATGCTCTATGTTAGTTCTGATTTCTTGGATGTTACGATCTATTTCTGTGGTTGCGGCAGAAGAATTTTGCGCAACTAACGCAAGTTCTTCCGCACTTGCGGAGATTTCTTTTGACGAGTTATTCAGTTTTACTGCGCTTGAAGCGACATTATTTGAAATATTCATTATATTTTTTATTATATCTCTCCAGCTGGCTACGAAATCATCGAAAGCGTTACAAAGGTCGCCGAATTCATCTTTTCTTGTTGTGTCGATTCGAGCCGTTAGGTCGCCGGCATCAATGTTATCGAGCATTGTCCTGATATAGTCCACTATGTAATGCAGAGGTTTTAGAATTTCTCTGCTCAGTATTTTGCTGACTACAAAACCGAGTGAACTGAACAAAACCATAAGAGCGAACACCATGAAAATTACTTTCTGAATACTGGCTTTAGTCCCCTGAATTTGTTTCTTTATAGCACCATTCGCGATTTTTATCTCGTCTTGTACCTGCCGCTTTTTTATAGCGACCATTTTCTCTATGTCGTCTGTGTATAACCCTGTGCATACAATCCATCCCCACTCCTTCATCAGTTTCACAAAAGCGAGTTTAGGCTGTGGTTTTTCTTCTCCCATTTTATTCCAATAATATTCCACAAATCCCTCGCCGTCTTTTTTACAGACGTCTGCAAATTCCAAGAAGAATTTTTTGCCGTTGGTATCCTCTAAATTCGCAACACTTTTACCGGTAAGTTTTGGACTTGGGTGTGCTATCATGAATGCTTCTAAATCGTTTATCCAAAAATAGTCTTTGTTCTCAGGTCCGTAGCGAAGTTGAGTGACTAAGTTCTTTGCGTCTTCTTGTACTTTCTTTTCTCCTACTTCCATGTAAACACCTGTACCGATAACCCAGTTCCACGGTTTAAACAGTTTCACAAACGACAGTTTTGGCTGTGGTTTGTCGGAACCATATTTTGCCCAATAGTAGTCTACAAAACCTTCGCCGTTTTTCTTGCAGACGGATGCCATCTCGATAAACAGTTTTTTGCCGTTAGGATCTTTCTTGTTCGATAGGTCCTTTCCGTCTAGTGCGGATTTGTAAGGATGCATAACCATTTTGGGGCTAAGATCGTTTATCCAGAAATAATCTTTGTTTTCCGGTCCGTAACGGAGATTTTTTATCAGACTGAGAGCTTTTTTCTGTTTCTCTTCTTTGGTGATTCCTTTTTCCTTCTCAATTTTTGCGAGAATACTGTACGCTGTATTCACGGCGTTCTGTAGAGGCGTCTTGTACAAAGCTTTCAACCTTTCAGGATTGTGGGCGTCTTTGTACGATTTATCAAGACTGCTTATAACGGTTTGAACCTGTGATTTAAGATAGGTCTTCTTCTCTTCCAGAAGCTGTGTTCTGTATTTTTCTATGTCATCTTTCATGCGGGTGATGTTGGCTTTGTTCATCTTCTCGATTTGAGTAACTGCTACAGCCCCGCCTTTCTTGATCTGCCAGATACACAGCAAACCAATTGTCAGTGAGGTTAAGACCAGAGAAATGCTCACTAAGAGTGTTATCTTGGTATTGATCTTCATGTTTTTGCTCCTTTTCTAAAACATATAATGACTGTTTACGCTATCGGTATTTATAAACGGACGTTTGTATGTTTTCTTTAGAAAAATAGACAATCTTTCTTTCGTATTAACTTTTGTAACTGTTTTATAAAAAGTAAGATGTGGCTTTTTTAAGATCAATAAAATAACAATATCGCAACTCCATAATTAAAATGCCCAACAGAATTGGGTATCTTTGGTACTAAATACGAAGAGGGGCATGAGTATTCTTTTTCGTTGACAATGATGGAATCGAAAACTATAATACCTGCCAACCTTTGTCTCGAGGACATCTCTTTATAGGTGGTCTTGAGCCGGACTGATAAGATAAACATACAGAATAAATTAAATAAAAGGGGTAATATACCTATGAAGATGACATTTCAACCATCAAATTTAAAGAAATACCGTGATCACGGATTCCGTAAAAGAATGAGCACCAAAAGCGGAAGAGCTATTATCAATCGCAGAAGAAGTAAAGGCAGAAAAAAATTAGCTGTCTAGAGACCTGTTCTTAATGTTGAAGCGAAGCGATTTTAAGTTAAGAAAAAGGTGGCAGTTCCAGCAGGTGTATCAGTTGGGTGACAAGGCGGTTGCCGGCAATGTTATAGTCTTCTCTCTCAAACAGGATTGTTTATGGAAATGTTCCAGATTCGGTGTTACGGTCACGAAGAAAGTGGGTAACGCAGTCGTCAGAAATAGACTCAAACGTCAGTTTCGGGAAGTGTTTTACAAACTCCAGCCTAAACTTGTTTCGGGATATGATTTTGTTTTTGTCGCAAGAAATAGTATCGTTGGCGTTGCTTTTTGGGAAATGTATGAAGAGATTGAAAAAACTTTTAAGAAACATGGTGTGTTTAGCGGATAGCCTTTTTGTCGGTGTGGCTGTGGGGTTTATAAAGCTGTATAAGGTGTTGTTTGTATGGAAGATGCCTTCGTGTCGTTATCTGCCGACTTGTTCCGATTACGCTATGCAAGCAATAAAGAAGAAAGGTCTTTTTGTTGGCGGTTATTTGGCTTTGAAACGTATCTGCCGTTGTCATCCGTGGGGTGGCAGTGGTTACGATCCGGTAATATAAAAAAGAGGATTATTTTGTGATGGATAAAAGGGTGTTTTTGGCTTTTCTCTTATCGGTGGTTGTCGCCTTGTTGTATCAAGCGTTTGTTATGCGACCGTATTACAAGAGAAAACAAGCGCAGTTGCGTCAACAGAACGCAGTTATAGGCTCAAACAGTTTGACGAATCAGGTAGATTTAACCTCGGATAAGGATTCGATCGATACCAAGGTTGTCGAATCCGCAAAGGAGAAGCCTGACGTTTTTAAACCTAAACCTGTACGATCTGATAAATCTAAGGTTATCGCCAAAGATTTAGTTCAGTGGGGAGACGTGAAAGGCGAAGAAGAAATCGTTTTGGAAAATAGTAGGGTGAAAGCCGTTTTCTCAAACGTTGGCGCAGGTCTTAAAAAAATGGTTGTGAAGGAAACGGATCGGGATGATTTCAATCTGATTGTTCCGAAAAATCCATTTTTGCAACCGGTGTATATCGATGTTGATACGGATGATTCGCCCCTTTTTCAAGTGCAACAAATCTCTCCCTTGGAAGTGAAGTTTACAAAAACCAACGGTTCGTTCATTCAAGAAAAATTTATTAAATTGCGGGAAGATTCTTGTGAAATTGATGTGCGATTTGTGATTAAATCGTTATCCGGTGAAACGATAAATTTTGACAACGGGATTGCATTCTCGTTAGGTTCCGTAGAAAAATATTCCCAGTCGGATAAGCGGGAGCGGTTGTTGGCGATGGCTTTTCTTGATGAAGAGAAAGGTGTGGTTGTTACTAAGAAATTAGGCAAGAAGAAACCGTTAGAGCCGGTTAAAGGCGATCTGTTGTGGGGATGTGTCAAGAATAAATATTATACGTTTATTTGCAAACCGTCAGTGAAATTTTCTATGCTGGATATATCCGATTATACGGTTCAAAACGATAAAAAATTGCGAACTAGCGCTTTGCATTCAAAGCCTTTTGATCTGCCTGCCGGTGGAGAAGTCGTTTTCGATTTTACTATTTACGCAGGTCCACAGATTCTAAAAACCCTCAAGAGTTTTAAAAGCGATTTTGAAAAAACCATGTATTTTACAGGTTGGTTCGGTCCGATAAACTTGATTTTGATAAAAACATTGATCTGGTTGTATTCGTTCTGCAAGAATTACGGGATAGCTATAATCATACTGACTATTTTGATAAAGGTGTTGTTTTATCCTCTGACTAAAAAGAGTTTTGCCTCAATGAGTAAAATGCAAAAACTCCAACCTAAAGTCGCTGTCCTAAAAGAGAAATACAAAGACAATCAACAGAAAATGCAACAGGAAATGATGGCTTTATATAAGAAAGAGAAAGTCAATCCTATGGGCGGTTGTTTGCCGATGTTGATTCAGATGCCGATATTTTTTGGGTTGTTTAGGACCCTGTCTAATGCGTATGAGTTGATAGATGCAAGGTTTTTATGGATAGATAGTCTGTCTGCACCGGATAAAATATATACATTCGCATGGGGCGGGGGGAGCTTTACTCTCAATATCTTGCCTATACTTATGGGGATAACCATGCTTATACAACAAAAATCTTCTACCGTTGACCCACAACAACAGAAGATGATGATGTTTATGCCGATAATTTTTATGTTCATGTTGTATAGTCTTCCCTCAGGGTTAGTGCTTTACTGGACGTTGAGCAATGTTTTGACCATTATTCAACAAAAATATATAGCTAGAAGTAAGTAACTGTTATGTGGGAAGATACTATTGTTGCAAGATCCACTCCGGAGGGAAACGGCGCCGTAGGAATGATTCGGCTTTGCGGTGAGGATGCGTTTGCCGTTGCATCTAAAACAATTGTTCCCAAAACAAAATCCACCATTAAATTCGGAAATATCCGTCTCGGTTCTATTCTTGACGAAGACGGCGGGCTTCTTGACGAGGTCATGTATCTTTATTTCAAATCTCCGACCAGCTATACGGGCGACGATACGGTAGAAATTTTTTGTCACGGTAACAAGATATTGGTAGACATGATTATCGATCGGTTGATCAGTTCGGGAGCGAGATTGGCTTTGCCCGGTGAATTCACTCGCCGTGCTTTCATGAACGGTAAAATCGATTTGATTCAAGCGGAGTCAGTGGCTGAAATAATATCCGCCGAAGCTGAACAAGAACTGAAAATGGCGGCTCAGATGTTATCGGGCTCATTTAGCAAAGAGGTTGTAAGACTGAGGGAAGAACTTATCTGTCTGATCGGATGGGTTGAGGCGTCTATCGATTTCCCCGAAGAAGAAGACGCTACATCCTCTAATAGAGATGATTTAATCAGAAAACTTGACGGTATTATTTCTATAATGGATAACATGAGTCGTTCATATGAGGACGGGAAACTTATCCGAGACGGTGTGCATGTTGCGATAGCAGGTGCGACGAACGCCGGTAAATCGTCGTTGATGAACGCTATATTTGATGAGCAAAAGTCAATAGTTACGCCGATTCACGGAACTACCCGTGATGTCGTTGAAGGAATCGTTAATATAGGTGGAATGAAGGTTGTTTTTAAAGATACTGCCGGGCTTAGAGACGCTAAATGTGTCATCGAAAAAGAAGGAATAAAAAGGGCGTATAAAGCGATATCGGGTGCGGATATTATTTTGTATGTGGTGGATGCGACTAAACAAGATTTCGATGAAGAAAAATTAGCGATATTCAAAGATAAATATTGTGTTGTTGTTGTGAACAAAATTGATCTGATCCGAAAGGGAGAGAAAATTAAAGGGTTGGATAAAGTATCGATATGTCAATGCGAGGTAAGCGCATTGAAAAAAATAGGTATCGATCGGATAAAAGATCTGATTAAAAACTATATTTTAGAACATATGCAAAGAAAAGTTTCTTTAGGGTATGCGGTCAATAAAAGACAGTTTTCATCTTTGAAAAAAGGGTTAAAATCTTTAAAAAGTGCTCGTAAAGATATTAAAAACGGGGTTTCCGAAGAGTATTTTGTGGAATATTTAAAAGACTGTTCAAGAGAAATATCGGGGATTTTAGGGGATATTTCGCCCGATGATGTTCTAAATAGTATATTCTCAAACTTTTGTATAGGTAAATAGGTTATGAATAAATATGATGTAATCGTCATAGGTGGCGGGCACGCAGGGTGTGAAGCCGCTTTGGCTACGGCTAGAATGGGGTTTGCGACGTTGATGATTACGATGAACTTAGATACAATCGCACAGATGTCGTGTAACCCTGCGATAGGAGGGTTGGCGAAAGGACATCTGGTCAAAGAGATAGATGCTCTCGGTGGAGAAATGGCACGGGTGACCGACCTCAGCAGTATCCAGTTCCGTATGCTGAACACAAAAAAGGGTCCTGCTGTATGGGGTTCTAGAACTCAATCGGATAAAAAAATCTATCAGTTTACAATGAAAAAGGTTTTGGAAGAACAGGAGAATCTGTCTATTCTTCAAGATACGGTTACCGATATTTTATCTGAAAATAAAAAAATAATAGGTGTTTCCACAAGATACAAACCTAAAATCTCTGCCAAAATTGTAATCGTTACTCCGGGTACGTTTTTGAATGGGCTGATTCATATAGGGCTTCTAAGTTTTCCGTCGGGCAGGTTTGGCGAATTCTCGTCCGTTAAATTGAGCGATAGTTTATCCGGTCTTGGATTTAACATGGGCAGATTGAAAACAGGAACACCTGCTAGAATACTTAAAAGCTCCATAAATTTTGATCTTATAGAAGAACAGTTGCCTGATGCGCAGTACCAGTCGTTCTCAAGAGCGGTTACAGGTCCTTGTTTGTCTCAAGTGTCGTGTTATATCACATCTACCACGGAAAAGACAAAACAGATCATTATGAGCAATATGGATAGGTCGCCGCTTTATTCGGGTACAATAACCGGAATCGGTCCAAGATATTGTCCGTCGATAGAGGATAAATATGTGAAGTTCCCGGATAAAATAAGGCATCAGATTTTTATCGAACCGGAAGGGCTTGGAACAGAAGAGATGTATGTTAACGGTGCTTCCAGCAGTTTGCCCGAAGACGTGCAAGAGCAGATATATCGCTCCATTATCGGTTTGGAAAATGTGGAAATTATGAGGTACGCATACGGGATAGAATACGATTTTGTGGTGACTGATCAGATAAAACCGACTTTAGAAACAAGGATTGTGGACGGTTTGTATCTTGCAGGGCAGATAAACGGTACTTCAGGTTATGAAGAAGCCGCCGCTCAAGGACTTATGGCAGGTATAAATGCGGGTCTAAAACTACGTGGCAAAAAACCGCTTATCCTTGCCAGAGACGAGGCGTATATAGGGGTTATGATAGATGATCTTATAACAAAAATCCCGCAAGAGCCGTACCGTATGTTCACCTCAAGAGCGGAATTCAGATTGCTTCTCAGACAGGATAACGCTTATCAGAGATTAGCTAAATATGGATATAAGGCAGGTCTCATAAGCGAGGATCTGTTTGAGGAAGTTGAGCAGAGCAAAAAAAATGTCCGCAGAGCTATTGATAAATTAAATGAACAAAAGTTTCAAGACACAACTTTATCGCAGTTGCTTAAACGTCAAGAATATTCCTTCAACCGATTGGTTGATGAGGGGATAGTGGATTTGTCCCGGATGAACTTATCAGACGATGAACGTATGGAAATTGAGCTGGAAATTAAGTATGAGGGATATATCGTCAAGCAAAGAGCGCAGGCGGATAAAATCAAAAAGTACGAAAAATATAAAATCTCATCGGATTTCGATTATACGGCTATTACCGGATTAAGGCGTGAAGCCAGAGAAAAATTGGTCAGGAGCCGTCCCGCTACGATCGGTCAGGCTCTGCGCATTCCGGGGGTCAACCCTGTGGATGTTCAGTTGGTTTTGATTTTTCTGGAGAAAATCAGGCGTCGCGCAAAGAAGTGAATGAGCCGAAAAAGATTGATTATAAAAAATTTATCTGATAAATTTAACGCCTAAGAAACTAAACTCCAACAAGGTTAAATTTCTATGTATAAGAAAATATTTTTTTTGATGTTTGCGGTATTATTCATGTTAAATGGGTGTGGAGACAAAGAGTATTCTCAAAAGAAATCCTTGATTTTAGCCGTTAACCGTTTTTACGATGCTATTTTGGTTCAAGATTTAGATAGAATTTATGAGTACCTGCCTGACGAATTTAAAAAAATACGTTCCAAAAAGGATTTTAGAAATTTTGAAGTGATGCTTCTTATAGTTAAAGCTCAATTC
>CAZFUR010000001.1:19121-31976 GCA_964522245.1 uncultured bacterium
AAATTTTCTTAGAAATTTTGTGAAAAAATATCCGAAACAAAATATTATGGGTGCTTTCGGGTTGCTTCCTATATATAAATTTGAGATAAAAGAAATTGAGCCTGCGGGAAAGGATACTTTTGAAGTAACGGTGGTTATCTACGAGAAGAAAACTAGAAGGAAAATGAAGGATATCATGAAGTGGCGCAAGACACCTTCGGGATGGGAGAATAGCTCGTATAAGGAGGTTGTCAATAACCTTATAAAAGATGTTGTGGCGAGTAATGAGAAGGTGGAAGAAAAAATATTGATGCTGAATAAATGCAAAACACAGGTGAAATATCTGTCTATGTTGGTTTGGGAATATTGTAACGAGAAGAAAATTTCCCTTGATAAATTCAAATCCGTAAGACCCGATCTTTGGCTCAATTTGCTCGAGCAGAGCGGTTCATTCGCAAACGAACCGAAACCGAGATGCCCTTTCGGAGGAGTGTATACGGTTACATACGATGAGAAAAAAGGTAACATAGTCGTGAAATGCTCTAAACATTCTAGCGTATCGGTGCCGTACAAATTTGCACCGAAAGAAAAATAAGGTTTTAGATAATGAAGGTTGTGGCATCGTTTATTTTAGTAGCGGTTCTGTTTTGTTTTGATGGTTTTTCTCAACCTGCTGAACAAGATTTTTATCAACAGGCGAGTCGAGAAATAGCTGTTTTGGTTGAACACGTTCAGAACGAAGATTTTGATCGGGCTCTTGAAGTAGCGGATTCTTTTGTTAAACAGAAACCTAATCATCCGATCGGGTACTTTTTCAGGGCGGCTGTCTTTGATACGATCATTCGTGATTACTCTGACCTGAGCTATGAACCTAAATTCGAGCGTTCGGTCAATAAGGCGATTGATTTGGGGTATTCGAGTATAGCAAAAGCGGGTAAACAATCGGATGATATGTGGGTTCATTTTTATCTTGGGGCGGCTCTTGGGTTTAGAGGGTTACACAGGTTTTTTAAAAAAAATATTTTCTCTGCTCTGAAAGACGGAATTAAAGGTTTGAACCAACTTGATCTTGTCCTGGAGAAAGATCCGAAACTCTATGACGCGTATTACGGGTTGGGTTGTTATTATTATTGGCGCAGTGCGTACTCTAAAGTTTTATTTTTCTTGCCTTTCATGGATAAACGTGACGTCGGGATAAAGTATCTGCTGATTTCTCTAAAACAGGGAGTCTTTACGAAATATGAATCTAAAAACGCTTTGTTGAGGATTTATATCAACGAAAATATGTTTGATCGAGCTATAAAAATTGCGGACGATATGTCTAAAAAATATCCGAAAGATGTTTTTTGTCTGATGCGTAAAGGAGAGGCTCTGGTTAAACAAGAAAAATGGGGCGATGTTGCGCAAAACTGCCGGAAACTATTAAAGCTCTACTCACTGAGTCGGTATCATTGTTTTGATAAAATATGCGAAACGGCGCTTCTTAGAATGAATGCTCTTGTCAAAGAAGATGATCGGGCAGGAATTGAATCGACGTATAAATTTATCATAGAGGAAAAAAATAGGCGTAAAAAAGAAAAAATATCCAGACAAGCAAAAAAACAGATGAAAATAATGAGAAAAATAAAAAAAGGTCACGGCAAGATATGAACGTTCCTCTTTTAGATGTGAAAGCACAGATAGAATCTTGTAGAAAAGAGATATCGAAAGTTCTCGATAAGGTTTTTGATGAGTGCAGATTTATTA
This sequence comes from uncultured bacterium, assembly GCA_964522245.1. Lineage (GTDB taxonomy): Bacteria > Auribacterota > Auribacteria > Auribacterales > Auribacteraceae > CAZFUR01. Next base: position 20,847 of record CAZFUR010000001.1, read on the forward strand.
TGGGAGAAGAAGTTGCACGGTTGGAGGAGGCTATTGCGGAGTACACGGGGGCTAAGTTTGCGGTTGCTTGTGCATCGGGTACGGATGCTTTGTTGTTGTCGTTGCGCTCGGTGGGGGTCGGTGGGGGTGATGAGGTTATAACTTCGCCGTTTACGTTTTTTGCTACGGCGGGCGCTATAGCTAATGTGGGGGCAAAACCGGTTTTTGTCGATATAGATGAAACAACGTTTAATATCGATCCGTCTAAAATTAATCTCACCCCCCAAACAAAAGCTCTGATTGCGGTCCATTTGTATGGGCAGTGCGCTGATATGGATCGGATATCTCAAAAAGCACGAGGCGTGAAAATAATCGAGGATGCGGCACAGAGCATAGGAGCGAAATATAAAAGCAAAATGGCGGGAACGTTGGGGGATCTCGGTTGTTTTAGTTTTTTCCCAAGTAAAAATTTGGGTGGAGTCGGTGACGGCGGAATGATCACAACCGATAGTAGTGAACTGTTTGAAGAGACAAAAATCTTGAGGCTGCACGGGGAGAAAAAGAAATATTTTCATTCTGTTGTGGGCACAAACAGCCGTCTCGATACGATCCAAGCGGCGGTACTACTTGTGAAATTATCAAGACTCGATCTTTGGGCACAACAAAGAAGAGAACATGGGTTTTATTATAACGATGCGTTTGCCGATATTGAACAGATCAAGACTCCGTTTATCGACCCGAATTGTCATCACGTCTTCAATCAGTACACGATAAGAGTGGCAAATAGAGATGCTCTGCAGGCTTTTTTGACTGAAAGAGGGATCGGGTCGGCTATCTATTATCCGTTGCCGTTGCATTTACAAGAATGTTTTGAACGGCTCGGTTACAAAAAGGGTGATTTCCCTGTGGCTGAAAAAGTCGCAGGAGAGGTGTTGTCTTTACCGGTATACCCTGAACTTCCTAAAGATAAACAGGATTATGTTATTAAAAATATAAAAGAGTTTTACAGATAAAGGGAGATTTTTAGATGAAGTGGTTTATTACCGGTGGCGCGGGGTTTATAGGATCAAACACGGCGGGGAGAATGATAAAAAATGGAGACGAGGTTGTTATCTTCGATAATTTGTCCAGAAAAGGATCGGAATCGAACCTGGAATGGCTTAGAAGTTTGGGGGGGGTGGAGTTTATAAAAGGCGATATCAGGTCTTATGACGATATCAGGTCTGCTTTGGCAAAACATAAAGATGCCGATGTGGTTTTGCATCTTGCGGCACAGGTCGCCGTTACGACATCGGTGGTTAACCCCCGTGAGGATTTCGAGATCAATGCTATCGGATCGTTCAATCTGCTAGAAGCGATAAGAGAAAACGATATGTCGCCGGTGGTGCTGAACGCTTCAACAAATAAGGTGTATGGCGGGTTGGAGAATTTATCTGTCATCGAAGGTTCAAAAAGGTATTCTTTCGAAACGCTGAAGTTTGGGGTTGATGAACTCAGAAATATCGATTTTCATTCGCCATACGGGTGTTCAAAAGGTTGCGCCGATCAGTATATGATAGATTATAGCCGTATTTATGGGATAAAAACAGTAAATTTTAGGCAGTCATGTATATATGGTTACCGTCAATTCGGAATTGAAGATCAAGGTTGGGTCGCATGGTTTATAATAGCGGCTCTTACGGGTAAACAGATCACCTTGTACGGGAACGGGAAACAGGTTAGGGACGTTCTGTTTGTAGATGATTTGGTCGATGCGTATGTTAAAGCGGTTGAAAATATCGAAACCGCTAAAGGGCAAACCTACAATGTGGGGGGAGGAATCGATAACAGTATCTCTCTTATCGAATTTATAGATATCTTGAACATGTTGTTGCCGAAAAAGATGGAGTTTTTATCCGACGATTGGCGTCCCGGAGACCAGCCTATTTTTATATGCGATATATCAAAAATAAAAAGCGACCTAAACTGGATGCCTAAAACAGGCGTCAACAGAGGTGTTGAACTTTTGTATAATTGGGTAAAAGATAATCTGGATCTGTTTCGCTAAAAGATAATCCGTTAATTTAATCGCTAAATTTACAGGAAATCCCGTAATCTGTTATGGCTGACCCTATTCTTTCGGTTATTGTTTGTAGCTACAATGGGCAAGACCTTTTGCCGACCTGTTTGGGGGCTTTGTCCAATCAGACGATAGATAAATCGTTATATGAGGTTATTGTCGTCGATAACAATTCCACCGATTCAACAGGTAGGGTATCTGAAGAAATCGCAAAAAAAAATATCAATTTTAAGGTTGTGAATGAGCCGCAAATAGGATTGAGTTATGCCAGAAATAGAGGTTGGCAAGAAGCAAAAGGCGTTTATGTTGCCTACATAGATGACGACGCAAAGGCGGTTTGTGATTGGTGTGAAAATATAATCTCCGCTTTTAAGACGGTAAATCCGCAACCTGTGGCGGTAGGGGGAGAGATACTCCCGTGGTATGAATCGCAACCACCCGATTGGTTTACCGATGATTTTGAAATACGATCTTGGGGGAGGAAACCGAAATTTTTGAAAAATCAATATGGATTTTCCGGTTCAAACATGGCATTTCTAAAAGACGTGTTGGCTAAGTTTGACGGGTTCTCTTCTGATTTCGGTATGGTGGGAGACGGAATAAGATTGGGGGAAGAGGCGGATCTATTTTATCGGATTTATTCCGAAAAACCATATTTGTGGTATGATCCTAAAATACGGGTGTATCATTGGGTTTCTTTAAGAAATATGTCTGTGCGGTACCGTTTGTGGAGGTCTTATAAGGTTGGAGTATCATCGGTGCTTTTAAGAGGACGGAAGGTTTTTTCGCTAGACTATCTCAAAAAATGGGGTTATTTCTTTTTATTACTTCTGAAAGCGCCGTATATTTTGTTGAAAGATAGGAACAAAAGAAGTATGGTTGTTACGTTTTGTGAGTTGGCTAAAAGGCTTGGATATTTGATCGGGAGAAAATGAGGTGGCTGAAAAAGTTATGCGTGTCGGATTTGATGGACGCCTATTGATGCGGAATCTGCGTGGAATAGGTGTTTATCTTAGAAACGTTTTGATCGAGATACTGGATGCCGATCGGGATAATCAATATTTTATCTATGTAGATCGGTCTTGTCCTTATAATGCCTCCGGAGAAGTTATTGAATCTAACTTTTCTGTTCTGAACCGATACAAAAATCTGCATATTGTCAATGTTGAAGCTCCGAACCAATTTTTATGGGAACAGTTTTTTTTGCCCATGAGGGTGAGAAAAGATAACCTGTCTGTTCTTCATATGCCTGCCAATAGAGCACCGTTTTTTTGTCCTTGCAAGTTGGTTGTTACCGTGCACGATATGATAGAGATAATCTTTTTTGATAGATTATTTAGAACCTTGAAAGGTTTAAGAGGCAGGTTTTATGATTTTAGAATAGGATTGTATATAAAATTTCTCTATTTTATGGTTTTTAAAAGAGCAGACCTGATTATCACCGATTCAGAATATTCTAAGAAAGATATAAATAAATTTACAGGTATATCTTTGGAGAAAATAAAGGTGATTTATTCTGCATGTACGAAAGAGTTTCGGAAAATGGATGTAGGTAAAGAGAATTATATACTCGCTTTGGGCGGTGAAGCGGCTCATAAAAATAGTGAGGCGGTGTTGTTGGCGTTTGCGAGATTACCGGATGGAATAAAAGAAAAATATACACTGAGAGTTATAGGGCAGACGAACCGCCTGAAAGAACTTGTTGAGCAGTTGGGTGAAAAAAATATTTCTATTGAAAAATCGGATTTTTCCTGCCCTTTGGTTGAGATATATAATAAGGCGTCGGTGTTTGTTTTCTTATCCCTCTACGAAGGATTCGGTTTCCCGCCTCTGGAGGCGATGAGTTGCGGGACGCCGGTTGTTGCGTCTGACAGGACCTCTATTCCTGAAGTGACCGGCGGAGCGGCTATGTTGGTTGATCCTCTGGATATAGATGCAATCAGTGATTGTTTAGCCAAAGTATTGTCCGACGATAATTTAAGAAAAACCTTGATAGATAAGGGGTATAAGCGGGTAAAAAAATTCTCACGGCAAAATTGCGCACATAATCACTATGAGACGTACCGAAATATCTCTCTAAAATGAACAGAAAAATATTGATTTTGAAAAAACAGTATTCTATAATCCACGGCGAAAGTTATAACTATTTTATCTGAAGGAGAAACGAAATGGCATACGAAATAAGCAGTGAGTGTATCTCTTGCGGTACTTGTGAACCGGAATGTCCTGTTGAAGCGATTAGTCAGGGTGCGGATATCTATGTAATAGATGAGTCCAAATGTACGGATTGTGGCGCCTGTGCCGAGGTTTGTCCGGTTTCGGCTATATCCCAAAAGTAATAATTAAATCGAAAACCGTGGGTTGCCCGGTATGATACCGGCTGACCTGCGGTTTTTTTGTTTTATCCAAGGGGTTGTTAGGTGAGCAAAACTCATGTGGCTCTGTTGATGGGAGGTCCTTCTAGAGAACACAATGTCTCTTTGTTATCGGGTAAGACTGTTGCGGAACACATAGATAAAGAGAGGTATTGTGTTATCCCGGTTATCATTTCGGAGGATTTTTTTTGTTCGGTTTTTGATTATGACAAATTCCCCGCCTCAAAAATCTCAGATTTTGAATATTGGATTGGCTTAGTCCCTAAATTGCCGATCTGTGAAACATTCGATAAACTAAAAAAACAAAAGATAGATATCGTTTTTGTATGTATGCACGGTGAATACGGCGAAGACGGTACCGTTCAGGCGTTGCTGGAAACATACAAAATTCCTTACACGGGATCAAAAATGTTGCCTTCAGGGATCGCTATGGATAAGATTGTCTATAAACAGGTCTTAAACGCCTCGGGAGTAGTTACCCCTGAATCCATATTTTTTTTCACAGATCCATTGATTGATAAAAATAAACTGATTCGTGAGGTCGAATCCGAACTGGGTTTTCCTTGTGTACTCAAGACGCCTTCGTCAGGTTCTAGTATCGGTGTTGAATTATGCGAAAACTTTGACCGACTGGTGGAGAATGTCGAAAAATTGTTTGGCTATCAGCATAAACTGTTTGCCGAAAAATATATCTCAGGCAGGGAATTCACTTGCGCCGTTTTGGGTAATTCGCACTCGGATGAAATTATTCCGCTTCCCCCGACAGAAATAATCTGCAATAACAGATTTTTTGATTTTGAAGCAAAATATACACCGGGTATGGCTGAAGAAGTCACTCCGGCAAAGATCGATGATTCTCTCACGGAGGCGATTCAAAATCTTGCCGTGAAGGTACACAATTTACTTGGTTGCAGAGGATTGTCTAGAACAGACATGATTGTCGAAAATGATCGGGTATTTGTATTGGAAACAAATACTATCCCCGGTATGACGGATCAGTCACTGTTGCCGAAAGCGGCTGTCGCGGCGGGAATGATTATCGGTGAACTTATAGATAAAATTGTGCGGTTTGGATTGCTGTGACGGCTATAAAAAATGCGGGATCTCATTATTCATGAAAAGAAAAGTTAACCTGTTATTACTGTTGTTGAGTTTATTTGTTGTTATCGTTTTGTCCGACTCGTCTACGGTATATCAATTTGAATTGCGCTTATACGATTTTGCGAAAAAACTTTATCCTAAACCTCATAAAAACAATGAGATTGTACTGATAGCAATAGATGATACTAGCCTGAAAGATTTAGGGAAATGGCCTTGGAGCCGCATTTACCATGCGAATCTACTGAATGTTCTGTACTATTTTAATCCTTCTGCAATCGGTTTTGATCTGCTTTTTACGGAATCGGATTTCCAAAACAGGGACAACGATCTAAAGTTAGCTCAAATGTCAGAACATTTCGATAATATCTGTTTTGGATACTATTTTGATTTCAAGAAGTATGGGGCTTATCAGGGAGATAAGATTGTTCAGGGATTAATCGATCAGAAGATAGATAAGGTTATCGGGGATCTATCCCTTCTGCCTGAAGCTCAATCAGTCTGTCTGCCAAACGATGATCTGTCTGCAAAAGCGTTGCTAGGATACCTCAATGCGCCACGCGGAGAAACGTTATACGGTAAAAGTGCCAGTTTCGATGGAATTGTGCGAGATATCCCTTTGATTGTGCGGTTTGGCAATGATGTCTACCCGTCATTCGCATTGCAACTTGTCAGAGAATATTTAGGAGTGAATTGTTCTGATATATCTGTCTCTATCGGTGAAGAAATTATTATCACCTGTGACGATAAGGGAGACATTTCTATCCCGATTGATGATAAAGGAAGGATGATTATAAACTATGTCGGCGGATTAGATTCTTTCCAAACAGTATCATACGAATCTGTTCTCGGTATGGCTGAGACTATGCGGGCTCAGAAAAAACCTGTTCTTGATCCAAAAATGTTTAAAGATAAAATTGTGATAATCGCTATGACCGCCACAGGGATGGATAACGGTGAATTGCCTCTAAGTGATAAACTGTTGCCGATGTGTTTGGTTCATATGAATGCTATTCAGACAATTTTGAATAAGTCGTTTATAAACAGGCTTCCCGATAAAGGTGCTCTTTATTTCGCTCTTTTGCTGACGACGATTGTCGGTTTTTTTGCGGTATTTTGCTCGCCGTGGGTCGCTACATTGGTGTTTTTGATGGTTTTTATAGGTGTATCGGTCGGGTATCATTATTTTCTTCTCAACGGTGTTTGGGTTACAATAATACCTGTCCTTTGCGGTTGCGGGTTGGTTTTTCTTGCGGTTGCGGTTGCGAATCTTATCAGTGAAGAAAGAGAAAAACGACGTATCAAAAATATGTTTGGGCATTATGTATCGGGTAACGTTTTAGAGGAGATTTTAGGTAATCCTGCAATGTTGAAGTTAGGGGGAGAGAACCGAGAATTGACGGTTCTGTTTTCTGATATTAGATCGTTTACGACATATTGCGAAAAAAGGTCGCCGGAGGAGGTTGTCAAGATATTGAACGAGTATTTGAACGAAATGACGGAAATTATTATCGAAAACGGTGGCACTCTTGATAAATATGTCGGTGACGAAATTATGGCGGTTTTTGGTGCGCCGGGCAATTCTTGTCGCGATCATCCGTTTGCGGCGGTGAAAACAGCGTGCGATATGATCGCAAAACTAAAAGAGTTGCATCAAAAGTGGGCAAAAGACGGTCTCGAACCGTTTTATATCGGGGTGGGGGTGAACACGGGTGTGATGAAAGTGGGTAATATGGGATCAGAAAAATTGTTCGATTATACCGTGATAGGCGATGAGGTCAACGTGGGTGCCAGAATTGAAGCACTTACCAGATTTCATAACACGGATATTATTGTATCGGAAAATACATATCTGAAGATAAAAGATAGAGTGAATTGTAAAAAATTAGGAGAGACTAAAGTGAAAGGCAAACAGTTGCCTGTTTTTATCTATGAAGTGGTGGGAATAAAATCTTAGTTTGTCGATTGAAATATAAAAACGGTCATTTTATAGTTTTTACGGAATCGTAGTTACTTACGCATATTCTGTTGCGACCGTTCTTTTTTGCTGAATACAGCAGTTTATCCGCAATTTTGATGAAATCATCGACGCTGTTTATATCGTCAGACGGGTAGACTGCCATACCGAAAGATGCTGTTATTGAAATTTGTTCCCCGTTAAAATTGAATACATTTTCGGAAATCTGCTTTTTTATTCTTTGGGTTACGGTAATCGCTCCGGCTTCTTTTGTATGAGGAAACAACATTATAAACTCTTCTCCCCCATACCTTCCTACAAGATCAATTCCACGTATATTTTTCTGAAAGATGAGGGTTATCTCTTCTAAAACGTAGTCTCCTGCTTGATGACCGTATCGGTCGTTGATTTTTTTAAAATGATCGATATCTATCATGACAAGAGAAAGAGGAATTGAAAACCGTTTCGATCTGTGAAACTCGTCTTGCATTCTTTCTAGAAAATGACGTCTTGAGAAAACTCCGGTTAATCCGTCGGTTATGGCGATCTGTTTTATCTCGTCCATTAGTAGACAGTTCTCAAAAACAACCGTGAACTGATCCGATAAAAGACCTATTATCGTCAATTCTTCCTGAGTTAGATTGACACTATTGTGGTCTATAAAAAGCATAACCCCTATTATTTTATCTCTGATGACCAATGGCATCTGAAAAATCACTCCGATATCGTCCGGGTCTTCCAGAATAGGTTGATCATCTTCTATTTCGACCACGCCCATAACGAAATCATTCAGGTCTTTAATAATATCTTCTGATTTCAGATTGAAACAAGAATACGAGTCTTTAAGACCGTCTTCTATAATCTCCCATAGATTATTATGGAAATTACCTGTGTTACCAATTATCATGTAGCTGCTTTTTAAAATCATACCGTGATGGTTTTCATCTTTGCGCAGGAATATAGAATAATACCTTATCCCAACTATTTGATGAACCCCTTTTATGAAGGCATGCGTTAGACCCACTGCATCATCTTTGCTGAGAAAAGATTTTAGCAACCGATATAGCTGAATAACCGTACTTAATGTTTTATCCGACATAGATATCCTTGCAAAGGTTTCGTTGGTTCACCTACCATCCTATATTACGGAAGATTGAGGCGTTTACTTTTGTAAAAAATAGATAAATAAACCAAATAACAAAAACAGTCGGATTTTAAAGACGGTTTTAACCTAGGTTTTAGCCGAGAAGTCTAGAGAGTCGCCTGCGGTATAATCAATGTTTATGCATGACCCTTCTTTGATAGTTCCATCTAACAGTTTCATCGCCAACGGATTTAGAACATGTTTTTGAATAGCCCTCTTCAGAGGTCTCGCACCGAAAATTGGGTCAAATGCGATATCCGCAAGATGATCTTTGGCGTTTTCTGTAAGTGTTATGGAAATCTTTTTCTCCTCTAATCTTTTGCTTAGTCGCTTAAGCTGGATATCTATAATTTTTTTGATGTTTTCTTGTGTTAAACTGTTGAATAAAATAACATCATCTACCCTGTTCAGGAACTCGGGACTAAAATGAGTTATTAGTAGTTCGTTTATTTTTGTTTCGATATCTTTTTTCGGTTTTCCAGACATATCTTTTATTAGGGAACTACCTAGATTTGAGGTCATAATCGATACGGTATTTTTGAAATCAACCGTTCTCCCTTTGTTGTCGGTAAGCCTGCCTTCGTCGAGTATCTGTAAAAAGATATTAAATACGTCATGATGGGCTTTTTCTATTTCGTCAAACAGGATTACAGAGTACGGTTGACGCCTTATTATCTCTGTCAATTGACCGCCTTCATCGTAGCCGACGTATCCCGGAGGTGCTCCGACTAATCTTGAAACAGAGTGTTTCTCCATATACTCACTCATATCTATACGAACCATAGCTTTTTCATCATCAAAAAGAAACTCGGCTAATGTTTTTGCCAATTCCGTTTTACCGACTCCCGTCGGTCCTAAAAACATGAACGAGCCTATCGGGCGATTAGAATCTTGTATATCTGCTTTGGAACGTCTTATGGCATTCGATATTAAACTTATGGCTTCATCTTGACCGATAACCCTTTCTTTTAACAAATTTTCCATCATAATAATTTTCTGTTGTTCACCGGCCATCATTTTGGAGACAGGGATATTTGTCCATTTCGATACGATTTGAGCGATTTCCTCAGAATCAACTTCTTCTTTCAAAATAGTTGCTTCTTTTTGATGTTGTTCGGCAAGTTTTTCGGCTTCTTCAAGCTGTTTTTCAAGCTCTAGTAGTTTGCCGTAACGGATTTCTGCGACTTTTGCGAAGTTGCCTTCACGCTCTAAACGTTTTTCCTCAGTTTTATAAAACTCTATATCTTCTTTTATTTTGCGTACTTTCTCGATTCCGCTTTTTTCGATTTCCCATCTGGAACGAAGCACGGCTCCTTTTTCTTTTAGGTCGGCTAACTCTTTTTTTATTTTTTGTAACCGTTTTTTTGAGTCGGTATTTTTCTCTTTAGATAAAGCTTGTTTTTCTATCTCAAGACGCATTATTTTCCGTTCTACTTCGTCGATCTCGGCGGGCATGCTGTCTATCTCTATGCGTAGTTTTGATGCGGCTTCGTCAACTAAATCGATGGCCTTGTCGGGCAAAAATCGATCGGTAATGTACCGATTGGATAAAACGGCGGCGCTTATGAGGGCGTTATCTGTTATGCGTACTCCGTGATGGACTTCGTATTTTTCCTTTAGTCCGCGTAGTATTGAGATGGTGTCTTCCACTGTCGGAGGCTGGATCTGTATCGGTTGAAAACGTCTCTCTAACGCAGGGTCTTTCTCTATATATTTTTTGTACTCATCTAAAGTTGTGGCTCCTATACATCTTAGCTCACCTCTTGCTAGAGGAGGTTTTAACATATTGGAGGCATCCATTGCTCCATCTGTTTTACCCGCTCCGACGAGAGTGTGCAATTCGTCTATGAATATGATAAATTCTCCCTGAGACTCTTCTATTTCTCTTAAAACAGCTTTTAGGCGGTCCTCAAATTCTCCACGGAACTTTGCTCCGGCAATCAATGAACCTAGATCAAGCCCGATTAAGGTTTTGCTCTTTAAACCGTCCGGGACGTCTCCATTGACTATTCTTTGAGCTAATCCTTCTACTACTGCCGTTTTGCCGACTCCCGGTTCACCTATTAAGACGGGATTGTTCTTGGTGCGGCGAGACAAAACCTGCATTATTCTTCTGATTTCCTCGTCACGACCTATAACAGGATCCAATTTCCCTTTCCTCGCCAACTCATTTAAATTCGTGCCGAACTTCTCTAAAGTCTGATATTTTGTTTCAGGTTCAGGATCGGTTACGCGTTGGCTACCGCGAATACTCTTTAGCGCATCGTAGATGCTGTCTGCCGAGACTTGTGTGTCTTTTAGTAGTTTGCCTGCATGTGATTTGTGTGTTAAAACCATTGCCAGCAAAATATGTTCTGTACTAACATAGTCGTCGTTTAATTTTTTTGCTTCGGTTTGTGCTTTATTAAAAATCTGTTGTGTTTCGTCCGATAGGTATAGACCGCTTTTTTGTCCGTATACTTTAGGGAGTGTGTTTATCTGTTCCATGCATTGTTTGAGCAGAAGATCGGTTGAGACG
>CAZFUR010000002.1:0-20649 GCA_964522245.1 uncultured bacterium
GTTTCCGACATATTCGTGATGTCCCGATCATTTATATATATATGTCCCGAATCAGGTTTCATCAATCCGATCATATGGCGCAACAAGGTACTTTTACCGCAACCACTCCCCCCCATAATAACCATGGTTTCGCCTTGTTTAATCTCCAAATTAATATTATCTAAAACTCTTCTTCCTGAAAAACTTTTAACCAAATCGACAACTTTAATCATCAATAATCCCTTGTACATTAAGAAAAATCAGGTAATTACATACGAAAATAACGCCGTAAAAAACGTATCCGACGCAATAACGAAAATGAGCGAATTTACCACAGCTTTAGTCGTACCTTTCCCGACACCTTCCGCACCACCTTGTACAATAATCCCCTGATAACATCCCATCATAGATATGATCATAGCAAACGAAACACTTTTTATCAATCCGGTTATGATATCCTTTGTCAACAACGCATTTATGGTCAACTCTCTGTAATACGCAAACGACATCCCCAGTTTAAAATGAGCGACAAGGTATCCTCCTAAAATACCGAGATAATCCGATAACACCGTCAGGCACGGCAACATAATCAACAACGCCAACACTCTTGGGATTATCAAATACCTAATCGGATTGATACCCATTGTTTCAAGAGCGTCTATCTCCTCCGACACCCTCATAGTTCCCAGTTCCGCCGAGATGCTTGCCCCGACTCTACCCGCAACCACAATAGCCGTTATCAGCGGTCCCAGTTCACGAGTAAACCCGACCCCAACCATACTAGCAACCCAAACCTCCGTGCCAAATTGCGCAAGCGCATACGTCACCAACATAGCCAACGTCATACCCAAAAACAACGATGTCACCCCAACTATCGGCAACGAACAGATTCCCATCTCAAACATATGGGTAGCCGTCAATCCCGGTTTAAAGACCTTCCTAGGCTTAATAAAACCGACCCCGATTAATTTGAGGACATTCCAAGAAAGATAAAAAAAACTTGTCGTATGTTGAAAAAGTTCTTTAATTTTATCAAGAAGTTCAATAGGTTTAGTTTTACTATTTTTTTGAGAACTCATTAAAAGCATCCTCTTTGGTATCATATATATCAAAAACGTCCTGCAACCTAGCTACTTCAAAAACATCAAGGATACTTTTTGTCAAACCGAACAACTTAAGTTGACCGTTGTTAGCGTTAATTTTCTGTAACCCTTCAATCAAAGTAGCCAAACCGGAACTATCGATATACTTTGTTTTAGAGAAATCGATCAAAATCTTCTTTATTCCTTTGGTTATCTGTTCCATCAGGTGTTGTCTCAGTTGAGGAGAACTGTGCAGGTCTATCTCTCCTTTGACAGAGAACACCACAATTCCCTCTTTGTTTTCTAATTGGATTTGCATTCTCCCTCCTTGCAAAATTTTTTCATCATTCATTTATTTGGTAAATATTTTATCATTTTTAACAATGTTCCGTCTTTAGATGAGATATCGTAGACGACCTCATCCATTATCTTTTTGATAAAAAACACGCCCAACCCGCCCGGTTTAACATCATCAAGTTCACGAGATTTGATCGTTTCAGGATCAACCTTCCGACCGAAATCCCGTATATTAAACTCTATACGGTTATCCGCCATAACAATTTCTATGACGATCTCTTTATCTTCCGTACAATTGTAGCTATGTTTTATTATGTTTGAGACAGCCTCGTCTACTGCTAATGTGATATCTTTGCATATTTTCTCAGAAAACCGCATAACCATAGCAGATTGCAATATTATACTCCGTATAAGCTTCAAATAACAGGAATTACTTGCGATAGATAAAGTGATTATTTTCGGATCAAAATCTTTATTTTTTTTCATCAGTATCCTACCGAAACAAGGGTAATATCGTCATGTTGTTGTTTGCCGTTTGAGAAAATTTTCACCGATTGGTAAACAGAATCAATCAACTGTTTTGGCGAATCAAAATCTGTTTTTCTTATTGTCCCGATCAATCTTTTTGTACCGTATTCAGTTTTATGCGAATTTCTCGCTTCTGTTATTCCATCGGTATACATCAAAAAGGTATCCCCATCTTTAAGAGGGATTTCCTGTTGATAATATTTCATATCTTTTATTATCCCGATAGGCGGTGACTTTGCCCTACCTAATTCCTTTACTTTTTTGTTTTTGTTGACCAAAATAGGTGGGATATGCCCTGCGTTTGCGTAGGTCACACTTTTCTTATCCAAATCAAACAACATCAGCACCACTGTAACAAACATCCCAAACGAACTTTCTTTAAACAACAATCTATTTACCTTGGTTAAGATTGTGGCAGGGTCATCAGTCGTATTCGCCAGAAAACGCAGGTTTGTTATGGTCGCAACCATAAACAACGCCGCAGGAATCCCCTTGCCCGATACATCCCCGATGACAACCCCCACACGATTACCTTTAAAAAATACAAAATCGAACAAATCGCCCCCGACGGATCTTGCCGAGATATTTGTCGCCGCAAACTGCAAACCTTTAATAGACGGCATTTTTCTAGGCAACAGGTTAGTTTGGATTGTTTTAGCCACTTCCAGTTCGCTTTGAAGACGTTGTTCCGTCATTCGATAATTATGGACTTTTACGTTATCGATAGCAACAGCCACCTGTTCGGCAAAAGCTGTAAACAGGGGAATATCTCTTTTTGAGAATGATTTCTTATTGATTGGGTTTATCGCTTGCAAAATACCGATAGTTTTATTGTGCATTTTCAAAGGGACACATATTATTGATCGGCTCACAAAACCGCTTGCCTCATCGGGTTTAGAGTAAAAACGGTCATCTTTTGTCACATCGGGTACAACCAGAGGCTTTTCGTTCTGAGCAACCCAACCTGAAACACCCTGCCCCATTTTTAATCTGAACCGTTCTTTGATATATTTCCCTTTACTCCCTAAAGCTACTTTATATACTAGCTCGTTTGTTTCTTTATCGATCATCATCAAAGAGCTTGCCTGAGCCTGCATTACATTTTCCGCAGTTTTCATTATATTTTTTAAAAGTTTCGCCTCATCAAGAGAAGCGGAATTGATAATCTTATTAATTCTGATGAGATCTTTTAGATTTTTGAGTTTTTTCTGTTGGATTGTGCATTTGCGGGTCAGTTTCGCAACCGTTTTTTTTAAATCGGAATCTTGCATAATTTTATCTTTTGTTTTTTTATGAAGAGATACGAATCCATGCAGACGATATTATCTTTTTGTATAACCTGATGTCAATTGTTTTCAAGCTACAACTTAGTATTCTCGGGGATTGTTCACCATTGACGATGGTTGCCCGGTTGTTTCAAGAACCGAAAACCAAAATGGAGATTCAGGATCGATAGATTTTTTATTGCTGACAATATGTTCTAGAGGGATATGAACGAATGTATTTTTATACCACCCTATCAACATACCTGTCCTGCCCGACATAGCGGCGTGTATGGCATATTGACCGAACTGATTACAAAATACAACGTCACTGGGTATAGCGGCAACGCTTCTTATAATATAACTGGGGTCAATATATTTCAGAGTATGGGATATACCTTTTTCTGTAAAATAATCGGATATTGCCTTTTTAAGAAACAGACCTATATCGCCTAATTTTTTGTTACCCGACATATCTTTGCTATGGTTATCGGCAAAATACTCCTGTCCCGCTCCCTCCGCGACAACAATCACCGCATGATGCCTATGCTCAAGACGTTTTCTGAGATTTTCCAACAGACCGTTTTCCCCTTTTAAATCGAAAGGAACTTCAGGAATAATGACAAAATTGACATCATTCAGAGCAATCGTTGAGTAGGCGGATATATACCCCGAATGCCGTCCCATAAGTTTCACCAGACCTATTCCATTGTACGCGCCTACCGCTTCTACATGAGCGCATCTTACAGCTTCTACCGCTTTGGAAGAGGCTGTTTCAAATCCAAAACTTTTCTCGATAAACGGTATATCGTTATCGATAGTTTTCGGTATTCCGATAACGGAGATCTTTTTATTCTGACGCCTCAATTCATTACAAATATCCAAACTTCCTCTTTGAGTCCCGTCTCCGCCTATACATATAAGTATATCGACACCCAACCGTTCTAATTCTTTCACAACGATTTTATCGTCTTGGCTTCCCCTCGACGACCCCAGACACGTCCCGCCCTGTTCTTGTATATTCTGCACACATTCAGGTGTAAGCAACAACGGTTCAAACCCATACTTAGGGTTTAGCCCCGCATAACCATACCTTATCCCAAGCACTTTGGACACTTTGTAGTGATAATGCAATTCCATGACGATTGCTCTTATGACGTTATTTATACCCGGGCACAACCCGCCACAGGTTACTATCGCACAAGTGGTATTTTTAGGATCAAAATAGATTTTTTCACGAGGACCCGCCACCTCAAATTGCCCCGTCAGGTATTTTTTATCAAAATCTCCTTGATAACTTTTTTTAGGAGAATAAACATCGAATTCCAGTCTTACGGATTCATCAACAAAGTTACATATTTTGTCACCGTATTTTGTAGACAGCTGTAAAGGCGACTTAAATTTAGGATCACCTAACATAGGAACATCAAAAATATTCATTCTATATTACTCCGATTTGATCTTTCATTATCCAGCCTGTTTTATCTTTTCCGATCGTAATCAGAACCCAGTTACCTCTCTGTTGACGGATAATCACTTTTGTTCCTTCATGAAGATAAAATGCAACTTTATCGCTTTTAGTGTTACCCCATCTGACAGCCGCCTCATCAGGTATAATTACGCCGTATCTAGGAGTCGACTCAAGATAAACCTTCACGAACAACACCGACCCAAGCCAAATAAAAATCGACACACCAACCGTAAAAAATATCTTCGTCGTCAAACGGAATCTCGCAGTAAGCACCGCAATAAACCATAATCCCATTACAAATAAGAACGACATTAAAACAAAAAAACTTAGTTTATTTCTATTTAGTAGTTCTCCCGGAAAATAATACACCCTCCAAAACCAATGGGGTGAAGGGAGAGACACTTTATCCTCAAGACGGGTCTTCAAAAACGCTATATTCGCCAGAAGA
This sequence comes from uncultured bacterium, assembly GCA_964522245.1. GTDB lineage: Bacteria > Auribacterota > Auribacteria > Auribacterales > Auribacteraceae > CAZFUR01. The sequence continues at coordinate 5,068 of CAZFUR010000002.1, forward strand.
TCACTATTTCCGGGCATAAACCGTTTTGCTCTTTCGTATGCCAGACGTGCTTTAGCGAGTTTATTCATCCTAAAATATGCGTTTCCCAGATTATAATAAATAGCCCCCGACTCCAAACCGTTACTAAGAATCTCTTCAAAACAGTAGACACTTTTCTTAAAATTATTTTTGTTATACGCCTCAACACCCAAAGAGAACAGTTCCGTCACCGGATGCGATCCGCCAATCTTGGTTTTTCCCAGACAATTGCTCCGCACGGAAAAAATTCCCGATATAACCGTCAATATTAAAAAAAGTTTTACCAATCGCATTTTTCGAGTAATCCTATTATTTTTTTCAGTTCTGAAAAATCATGTTCTTTTTTCTGTGTTTCCACGGAAGAGGGCATAAACCTTGCCATATCCGCACGATGATAAATTTGCGTGATTTTATCTATCAAAGACGGATCAATATTTTTTTCTTTTAATTTAGCCTTCACACTGTCCTCAGTTAACCCCGCCGAAGCGATATCCAGTTTATCCCCGATATATTCATTGAGTATATGAACAAGATACGAATAGAACTGTTCATCTTTAGCCTTGACCAATTTTTTGATTCTTTTGTAGGCAGATTTTTTAGCTTGAATCCTTCTTCTGTAACCACTATTTTGTTGGAGTTTACGATGATGTTTAGCGTAAAATGAAAAGAGAATATTTAGCAAAAACGGTATTACAAATAACAACAGATAATACAGTTTGTTATACATAAACTTCTTCTTTACAACCGGATTCCCCATCTTATACATAATGAACCCCGGCAGATCGTTATACAAAAGCCTAACTTCTTTTTTACCGGAATCTTTGTCTTTACCCGATATAATAACGGCAGGACCAGTCGAATCGGAGGGCGATACCGATATCGGGATCGGTTTAGACAACAGGTTTCCGTAACTATTTCTCCTATTATCGAAATATGCTATCGACAACGGAGGGATAAATTTAACTCTCTCGGATAAAGGAATAAACAATATCTTAAACGTTTTTTTACCAGAAAACCCTCTTGCGGTTATAGATATATCCGTCTCGGCATCTTCTTCAAAGATTCTAAAATCTTTTTTATCGGATATTTCAGGCGACGGTATATTCTCTATATTTCCCTCTCCCGCTACCGTAACGGTAACGGTAACAGGGTCTCCGACTTTAACCTTTTTAGGTGCGGCAGCAACACTCATTTTGAATCTGCCTATCGATACATCGTCCGGATAACCATCTGGAACAGGCGGTAAAGGGATCACCTCAACAGTTACCTGTTTGGTGCTAACTGCGCGTTGTTCTATCACCGGATACATTCTCTGATACCCTTTCAACACTTTACAGACCAAAGTTACCGGCTCAAATGTATATTTCCCTTTCGCCAACGGCACAATTACTTTTCGCAATGTAAGAGTAACACATTTTTTGCCGTTAACAATTTCCTGTGATTGCTCAAAATACTCCGTGACCTGCCGATTAAACATAACTTTCATATATCTTTTTCTGTTTGTATCCGGATCGATATCTTTTATTAGGAACTTTTTAAATGACGGTAAAAAAGGAATAGTAAGACTATAATCTTCTATCTGTTTAGAAAAATACCATTTCAGTTCTAAAACTATCGGTTGCCCCACATAAAATCTGCCTGAACCGAGGGATAACTTCATAAAGACGTCACGTTCCGTTGAAGCGGATTGCCTTGATACCGACAAAACTATCGGCTCGGTTCTATATCTTTTACCCCTCACCACAACAGATACCGACGGTACTTCAAACCGACCGACCTTCTGTGCTATCACATCGAAAGAATATATATTCGACACCGATCTTTTCTGGACTCTTCTACCGCCTTCAAAAAAGATAGACGACGAAGACCTTCTTGAGACGTTTCTGTAAGTGATTGTCAATCCGTCTACTCTAGGGATTGACGGCGGACCATCCAGATCGATATTCTCAGCCGTCAACGAAAGTGTTACTATTTCGCCCAAAACCAGATTCGTTTTAGGGACAGACGCACTAAAACGCTCTTCAGCAGCAGACACCGTCGCACAAACCGTAAGAAAAAACCAACCTAAAAACAGATACCTGAAATTTACCAATCTTTTTCCACCTCGCCTAGGTAACCTCTATTACTTTTTCGATTCTCTCTTTTTTTATCTAATTCTTTCATATTTTTCAACAATCGTTCCGCTTCTTTCTTAGACAACTCCTGTTTTTGTTCTTTTTGACCGGCTTGTTTATCCTTATTTTTATCCGACTTATCGTCTTGTTTTTCAGCTTGTTGAGCTTGAGTATCATTCTCTTTTTCCGCAGACTGTTGTTTCTGGCGATCCGAGCGGTTTTTATCAGATTTTTTTTGGTCTTTTTCTTGTTTACCTTGCTGACCTTTTTGCTGTTGTTGGTTTTGCTGTTGTTGATTTTGTTGTTGCTCTTTTTGCTGTTGTCCTGATTTCTGATCTTTCTGTTGTTGATTTATTTTATCGAGCAACCGTTTTATTTCTTTTTGTAAAAATTCAGTATTGAACTTTGCGTCAATGTCATCAGGTTTCTTTGATAGAGCCGCCTTATAATACTCAAGACCTTCTTTCATCTCTTTGATCGACTGGTCCAGTTTACCTGTCGACTCTGTCTGCAACGCCTTATTATACATACAGTTACCGATATTATAGTTCGCCTGAAAACTCAACCTCTTATCAGCGTTTAATAAAACCGTTTTATAATGTTCGATTGCCTCATCGTAACGGTTTTGTTTATAAAGAGTATTACCTATATTATATTCAAGAATAGGTTCGCCGGGATTTTCTATTTCGGTATCCATAAACTTTTTTAACGCTTCGTCATATTTTTGCTGTTCGTACAAGGTTTTCCCTTCGTTCACATCTGTTCGCAAAGATGCCCTAACGTGACAAACGGTCAAAAACATAATCATCAAAAAAACCACATATTTAGACAACAATTTCATTTTTATCGACCTTCTTCTTTTCGCTTACAAAAAACTCTAAAACCACAAGCAAGATACCAAATAGGAGTGGGATTTGATATCTATTTTCGTATCTTTTTTGCATAGTACTTTTCAGTTCTTTCTTCTCTAAATCCAATATTTTTTCTTTATAGATTTTGATCAACCCCAATCCTTGAGCCGAGCTTCCGTTGACGTATGAACCTCCCGTAAACAGAGCTATTTTCTGCAAGGTTACCTCATCGAGTTTTGACAACACCATCTGCCCTGACCGATCTTTCAGGTAAGATTTGTTACCGTTCTCATTATACACAGGGATCGGGACACCTTGAGCATTACCCAACCCCACGGTAAATATTTTTATACCTTTATTTTTCGCCTTTTCCGCTATTTTGACAGCGTTGCCCTCCAGATCTTCCCCGTCGGTTATGAGTATTATAATTTTATACTTATTTTCTTCTTCGGGGAATGCGCCTTGTGCTCTTTTTATAGCTCCTCCAATATCGGTACCGCCTCTTGAAATCATATTTGTGTCTACTCTATCCAGAAACATTTTGAATGCACCGTAATCTAAAGTTAGAGGACATTGCACAAACGCCGTTCCCGCAAAAGCCACCAGACCGACTCTATCGCCGTTAAGATGATTCAACAGATCGCCTATTTCAAGTTTTGCTCTATCCAATCGATTCGGTTTAACATCCGCCGCAAGCATACTTCTCGATACGTCAAGAGCGATTACGATATCTATTCCACGACGTTTTATCTCTTGCCATTGATAACCCCATTTCGGTTCCACCAAAGACAGAATAATCATCAAAATCCCCGCACACATCAACGACGCCTTAAAATATTGACGGGGGAAACTCACCCAGACAAGGAGTTTTGATAAAACATCGTTATCAGCAAACAGGGCAAGAGCCTTCTTTTTACGCCCGAAAGAATGGATGTAGAAAATAACCAACACCGGTATAATCAACAATAGCCACAAATAATTTAGGTTTCCGAACCTCATAATAACATCCTCTACGGTATTTTTCTAAATCTGGTATTTGCCAACAGTATTTCGGTAAGCAACAAGATCAACCCCGCCAACACAAAATATTTAAAATTCTCTTTATACTCCATATAAATATTAGATTTTGTCTCAGTTTTTTCCATCTTGTCGATCTCATCATATATCTTGCGTAGCGATCTAGTATCGGTTGCCCTAAAATATTTGCCGTTAGTATTTTCGGCAATTTCTTTAAGGGTGTCTTCGTCTATTTCTATATTGACGGCTCTTAAAACTTTACGACCAAAAAAGTCTGTCACGGGATAAGGAACTTTTCCTCTGGTTCCTACTCCGATGGTGTATATTTTTATTCCGAAAGTCTTAGCTATTTCCGTTGCAGTCATAGGATCGATATCAAACACGTTGTTTCTGCCATCGGTGAGTAAAATTAAGATTTTGCTTTTCGCTTTTGATTCTTTAAGACGTTTTACTCCTACGGCTATTGCGGATCCGATCGCGGTGCCGTCCTCGTCAGGGTCATCTACGATAGAGACGTTATCCAGCAACTGCAATATAATCCCATAATCCAGTGTAAGCGGGCATTGAGTGTAAGCATACCTTGCGAAAACCACCATTCCGATTCTGTCTGTGGTGCGCCTTGCGATAAAATCGTGGACTACCTGTTTGACCACCTCTAACCTATCGGTTCTCCGCCCTTTTATGGTAAAATCCTGAGCCCTCATGCTACCTGATACATCTATCGCGAGTTGTATATCGACTCCCTCGGTAGTAATTTTCGTGTTTTCTATACCTTTTTGAGGACGAGCCAACCCTATTATCAACAAAAACAAAGCCAGCGACCGCAACACAATCAGTATCGAGCGCAAACGGAACATCATAGACGGTTTTATCTTTTTCAGATTCTTTATATCGGAAAATTTTATACTGGTAGAAAAAGTACGCTTCCGATAAAAATAGATCATTAACGGTATAATCAATAATAACCATAAAAATATTTTGTTATTCAGTATCATAGTATTCTAATCTTCCTCGTCTTCTTCGTCTTCATCGTCCACGATATCAATCTCTTTGGTCTGTTCTATAAAGTTCAAGGTTATAGAATAGATTTTCTCTACCTCATCAGATTCAGGCTGATACTTAGCGAACTTGACCATATCGCAATGAAACAGGAAATCTTTTATAATCTCTTTTTGTGAAGGATCTATCAGGTCGGTTTGTTGTAATTCTTGCAAAAACTCTTCGCTGGTTCTCTCCGGAGCCATCAGACCGAACCTCGCTTCTATGTAACGGCGCAATATATCCGACACACCGAAATAGTATTCTTTAAAAAAACCCTTTTCTACCAACTTTTGTTGTTTCAGGTGTTCAAGGGCTTTTAGTGCGATTATATGGGCAGGTAACGGAGGTTCCACATACTGTTTACGTTTGATAAAATATACCACAACCGCCACAATTATCAATATTAGAACAATCACGGATAAAATGATTATGGATACCGACTTTCTGCTCCATTTGTGTTCCGGGACAACAAGAGATTTTATATCCCGAATAGTCGCTTCATCCTCCGATAAGGTTGTCTCCACAGTAACAAAAACAAAGTTTGAGAGAATCTGTTTTTGTTCTCCATTGGATAACCGATACATTATCCTCACCGGCGGTATAGCGTATTGTTGAGCAAGATAAACATCAAGAGTATATTCCCTCCACCATTTGATTTTATCGCCCACTTTATCCGGTCCGCCTTGACGATAATCGGTAATGATGAATCCACCAAGGAATTCCCCAAAATCAGGAAACTCGATTTTGACATTTTCATCCGCCGTTACGTCTATTCGGTACTCAATTTTCTCACCGACCGTTATTTTGGCTTTATTCACCGACGTTTTTACGGAAATAATAGGTGTTTTACCCTCAAAAATCTTTTTGATAGATGGTTCAGGTTGACCATCATTTTCAACATCGGGTTTTACCGCCGATACAGATGGCAAACCTGTTTGCAACGGAATCCGTCCGTCATTTTCGCTACCATGATTCACCGCCAAAGACGGCTCTTTTATACCGACAGAATCGGTCGATTGAGTTTGTGAGAAAACACAACTTGTACTCAGAAAAAATAAAATTAAGAAAAATATTTTTTTAATCATTTAATATCAGTTACCCAACTTTTTTATTTCCACTGTTTTTTCTTTACCATCCTCACTATCCGCTGATTGGTGTGGGAAAAAAACATTACTGTTAATTTTCACACCTTCTTCCCTGAGAATATTCTCCATAGTTTCTCTATAAACGCCTTGATATTTAAACATATTATAATCTTTCGCCACCTGTTGCGCTACCTGTTCAAATGACCGTGGTTGCGCCATTTTTTTATCCAAAACCTTAACCAGATGATACCCGTACAAATCTTTCACAACAGGCATGACGGCTCCCTTTTTGCCCGCAAGCGCCGCTTCCACCAATTTTGTTCGGTCTATTCCGTCAGGAAAAGTTTGTTTTTTATTCAACCACGTATCAATAACACCGCCTTTAGATTTTGTAGAGTTATCTGTGGAATTATTTTTCGCCAGTTCCGCAAAATCCGCTCCTTCATTTATCTTAGCGTAGATTTCTTTTGCTTTCTCTTCGGAATCCAACTGGATATGTGCTATACGCACAGATGCAGGCTCGGTATAATCATCTTTATGCGCCTGATAGAACAACTTGATATCATCAGGTGTAATTTTGATTTTATCTTTGAACTGGTTTTGGATCATCTTGTCTACTACCAACTGTTCTTTGATCTCATCGAGCTTATTTTGTATATCGGCATCTTTTTCATACCCCATTTTAGACGCTTTCTGAGCAAGAAGTTTTCTTGCCAGATACTGTTGAAAAAAGGCAAACTTTTTTTGTGGATCACGATATTGTTTGCGGGTTTTCTCGTCTAATTTTTCGAGTTGTTCGTCTATATCTCTCATATATATCTTTTTGTCACCGAATTCCGCTATAACGGTTCCCTCTTGTCGCTCAGGTTGTTTTTTATCAAGCGATGATCTAGACTTTAAAGCGTACTCAGCGGAAAAACCTCTACCCAAACGCTCCAAGCAATTCACTATCTTCACACTCAAATCGTTCTGGATTGTTTGCGAAACACCCATCAGATCAGCCGTGTAATAAGACGCCAGCGCATCTTCATACCGATGCGTCTCAAACAACAGGTTGCCGACAATATAATTAACATTCGCCTTAACCGACGAAGAAAGACCGGGCGTTTTAAGATAACACTCATATTTATCAATTGCCTGTTTGAACATTTTTTCCGATTTAAGTTTGTTCGCCACATCCAAAGATACCTTATCCGCCCCGTCGGTTTTATTTTTAGATAGGTCTACGGCATTATTAATTTTCATCAACACAAACGTCAGATAAAAAAACATTCCCGTTATACAAATGGCGAAAAAGATAGACCTTCTATCAAAAATTTTCTTGCGCTTCTTTCTGGTTGGTTCCATTTTGGCACTCCGTTTTATCTTCTTTTTTCTCTCATACGGAAAAACCTCAATATAGGATCGATATACGGTTTATCCGTTCTAATTTCTATCATATCTATATTCATAGACCTGAACAGGTCTTTACGTTTTCTGATATCCTCGGTATTTAAAAGAGAAAAACCCTGTCGGAAATTTTTATCGTATGTATCTACTATAATCGACTCACCGGTTTCCGCATCAACCAGTTCTATAAACCCCAACGCCGGCATTTCTATCTCTCTGGGATCGACGATATTTATAGCGATCAGATCATGTTTACGGCTTGCGACTCTCAGAGTCTTCTCGTATCCTTCAGACAGAAAATCCGATACCATAAAAACCACCGATTTGCGTTTTAAGACCCTACCCAGATAAGCGATTGACATTTCAAGGTCTGTTCTACTGCGTTGCGGTTTAAAACACAACAACTCCCTAATAACCCTCAAAACATGTTTTTTACCTTTTTTAGGAGGCAAAAACATCTCTATTCTATCGGTAAAAATGATTAACCCGACTTTATCGTTATTTCTTATCGCAGAGAAAGCCAGCACGGCACACAGTTCTGCGGCAATCTCATTTTTCAGTTTATTCGTGCTACCAAAATACCCTGAAGAGCTAGCGTCGACCATAAGCATCACAGTCAATTCACGTTCCTCAACAAACTTTTTGACAAAAGGATGTCCCGTGCGAGCGGTAACATTCCAATCGATATTCCTCACGTCATCGCCAACCTGATATTCACGAACAGAATCAAATTCCATACCGCTCCCTTTAAAGGTACTAAGGTACTCCCCTGCAAGGATATCGTTGACCATATGGCTGGTTTGGATATGAATCCGTTGGACTTTCTTCAAAATTTCTTTTGGGATCACGGTACTTCAACCTCATCAAAAATTTTACGAATAACGTCTTCCGATGTCATTTCTTCCGCTTCCGCTTCGTAGGTAATAATCACCCTGTGGCGTAAAACATCCATACCGATACTTTTAACGTCTTGAGGCGTAACATAGCCTCTACCGTGTAAAAAAGCGTATGCTTTTGCCGCAGTGGTAAGCGCAATAGACGCTCTTGGCGATGCACCGAAAGAGATATAATCATCAACATCTATATTATATGCGTGAGGCTCTCTGGTAGCAAAAACCAGATCCAGTATATAATCTTTTATTTTGTCATCGATATATACCTTTTCAACAACTTTTTTCGCTCTCAAAATATCTTCCGCCGTCACAATAGAACTGACTTCAGGTTTCTCTTCCGATATAGCCATTCTCTCAAGAATCTCTTTTTCTTCCTGTTTATTCGGATAAGTGATACGCAATTTCAGCATAAACCTATCAACCTGTGCTTCAGGCAAAGGATATGTTCCTTCCTGTTCTATCGGGTTTTGAGTCGCCAGCACAATAAACGGTTTATCCAAGACAAATGTTTCTTCCCCAATAGTTACTTGGCACTCCTGCATCGCCTCAAGCAAGGCGCTTTGCACTTTCGCAGGGGCACGGTTTATCTCATCAGCAAGGATTATGTTGGCGAATACAGGTCCTTTCTTCACTGTAAAATCGGATGTTTTAGGATTATAAACCAACGTTCCGATCAAATCTGCAGGCAAAAGATCGGGAGTAAACTGTATCCTTTGAAACTTGACCGATAATATTTTGGATAACGTACTGACAGATAATGTCTTCGCTAACCCGGGCACTCCCTCTAACAAAACATGCCCATCCGCTAAAAGACCGATCAGCAACCGTTCAATTAGATAATTTTGTCCGACGATCACCTTTGAGATCTCATTTTTGATTTTCTCGACAAAAACACTTTCTTTTTTCACCAGTTCGTTAATTTCATTAATATCCATTATACTCCTCCGTCTTTAATTGTATTTATATTCTTCATTTGTTGTTCCCTTGCGTCATGTTCAGATTTTTTGATAAAAAACCGTATTAATTTTTCCGCCCGCCTGTACCACGATTCCAGATCAGACGGTGTCATTTTTTTTGCGGAGAATTTTATATTATTACATCCCGCGATAATTTCTTTAAATTCTATGATTATCTTTGATGGAATCTCACGACTATCTTTGCCGTCAGACTGATAGATATGAAGTTTTTTATTAAAAAACCTATTCAGAATAGTGCTTAGCTGATCGAAAAATTTATATGTTTCTCCCGTAACTTTATATTTCAGAATAGATTTTAGCTCATTCAAGACCTGATTATCATAATCGGAACACACCGACATACTTTCTTGAGCTTCTTTCTGCCGTTTATTCTTTTTCCTCAAATACACCGCCACCACCACAACCACAAATATAAAGAACCCAAACAACGCAACCAACCCTGTCTTCAATATTTGTCTGAGAATATACCGAAGTTTTGTAAGTATTTTTATATCGTAAGCATCTGTTTTCTTGATAGATTTTATACCTGTTTCTTTTTCCGTAACTTCCACGACAAAAGAGCTGACTCTTCCTTCGCCTGGCTCCAACGCCTTGAGAGAATAAACGAAATTTATCCTATTCAAACCTTTATCGGGAAACAACTCAAATGTATTTGTTTGTTTTATCTGTTCTACTTCCATCAGGTAACAATCAGGTGATTTAGGTGGAGTTATCTCTATTGAGTTGGGATCACCGATCCAACTTATTTCCACATGAAGTTCGGTTCTACCCCCTTGAACAAGAGTTTTCTTCGTAAGGCTGGAACTGATCTCTACATTCGCGAACACAGAAACAGTAAACGAAAAAAGCACAAATAATAAAACAACTAGTCTTAAGAATCTTGTACACATGTTAATATTACTTCTTGGGTTAAATTTCATTATCAATTAAGTTTTCAGGCATATTAGTCGCCTTGACAGGGACAATAAGTTCCTTCCCATCCCTGATAATAGTTATCTCAATCCGTTTGTCAACCCCCTCTATGGAGACAACGGATTGAAAATCGTAAACATCATCTATAGGTGTCGAGGAGGCTTTAATTATAAGATCCCCCTGCCTCAAACCTGCCTTACTCGCAGGACTGTTGGGGAAAACGCTCAAAACCAATATTCCTGATCGAACATCCCCATCGGCGGGACAACTGCGAGTGATATTTTGAACCTCCAGACCTATCCAAAGATGATTCGCCCTGCCGTTTCGTATCATAATGGGGATATTTCTTTTGACAAAATCTATCGGTATGGCAAAAGATATACCCTTGGGTTGAATCCATTTAGATCCCTGAGGGATATCATCTACAAGTGCGGCCGTCATTACACCGACTACTTTGCCGTCATACGTCATAAGCGGACTTCCGCTGTCACCGGGATTCAACGGCAGATTAGTCTGTATATAATTCTCTATACAATCTTTTGAAAATCCTGAACGATATCTTCCGCTAACATACCCTACAGCAAGCGTATTGGTCAAACCATACGGATTAGTGATGCTGATAACTTTCGTTCCGGGCACAACGTTTTCAGAACTTCCCAAAACAAGAGTCCGAAACTTCTTTTTCGGTATTTTTAGTATAGCTATATTCAGCTTCTTGTCTCTAGCGACTACTTTTGCGGGATACCGCCAATTATCCGACGTCACGACATGGATATTCTCAGCATCACAAACTATATCCGCAGTAGTCAAGATATAACCGTCCAGATCAAATATAAACCCTGTAGCAAACTTCATACATTCATGATCTGAAGCAGAAACTTTTCTGTTAGATTCTATCCTAACGACAGCCGCAGACGCTTGTCTGTAAATATCCGATATCGCACCGGTTCGCGACGACTCCACCGCCATTGATAAGGAAGATACAAAAAAGGGTATCCATAGATATATGAAAAAAACTGTTATTGATCTCATAATCTCACTGATATATTTTAACTTGATTGTTGGAACTTACCGCTCTTACCGGAATAGCGTTTAAGATAAACTCATTTTTATCGTTTCTGGCATTGTAAATTGTATATTTGGGTTGTCTCGTTCTTTTTGCTGTTTCAAAAAGAATTTTATCATCTGGTTTAACGTTCTCCGCCACCCGCCCGGAATCATCTTTCTTATAAAAAGATATGATATTTAGAGAAACCGACACAGAAAAAGCAACAAACAGCACCGCCGTCATTGCCCACGACGGACGCGTACAAAACTGAACAACCCGCTCTTTAAACGTAACAACATTCTGAGCCAGAATTCTGCGTTTTATATTGCACTGCAAATACTCAAAATAATCTTTTTTAGGTTTTTCCTGCTTTTTTATGCTACAAAAATACTTCATTCTCAACAGATCGTCTTTGAGTTCCCCACAAGATACACATTTCTCCAGATGAATCTCCACCTGTCTTCTCTCAACATTCCCCAACCGATCGTCTAAAAACTCAGAAATGTAATAACTGCATTTTGCACAATCCATCGAAACACCTTTTACTTTGCTTGTATCGCAGAATGATTACTCTTCAGCGAATGTTTCATATAATTTCGTAATTTCATTCTGGCATGGTGCAATCTTGATTTCACCGTACCGGTTGATGTTTTCATAATCTCAGCGATATCCTGTATACTCAATCCTTGGAATTCGAACATAATAAGAGCTGTTTTATGTTTTACAGGCAACCGATCCATAGATTTACTTAGAATCTCCATCGTTTCTTTCATCTCCAACGCCTTATACGGAGAGTTATTCAGAAAACCTTCCCTAACCTTGTCATCCATATACACCGCAGGATCTATGTCATTGGATATCTTTTTGAGAAAAGTCATATTTTTGCGCAAATATCTATACGAACAATTGATTGTAATTCTATACAACCATGTAAAAAAAGCGCATTTTCCTTTAAACTTCGGCAAGCCTCTAAACGCTCTTATGAAAACTTCTTGAGTTACATCATCTGCGCTTGCATGGTCACCTATCATCTGGTAAGCAAGGGAATAGACACGTTCTTTGTATCTTTCGATTATCAAGTCAAACGCATCCACATTGCCTCTTTGGCACTCTTCGATAATCTGTTTTTCATCTTTCAACAATCCCATCTCCGTCTTCTCCTTTGTCATATAAATCCCCACCTTTTTCAACACAATGCTCAAACAACGGCATTTGTTATGTTAGAGTTCCGACTAGACGAAAAGTTCAAAAAAAAACCCGCAACGTAATTTTTATACATTGCGGGAGTTTTTGCAAACATTTATTTAAAAACTTTCATTCCAGAATCTTTTTTATTGTATCCATAGGATCGAAACTGTCGATTTCTTCTTTGGAGATAGAATCTTTTTTATTAAACTTTAAGAATTCCGCGAAATTCGTAAACTCTTTCAAAGAATGCCTATTTATCTTATTTAAGATAATCTCCCCTTTGGATATAAAAAGCGTTTTAGGGGGATCATTTTTCTTAACGTTGTCTTTTTCTTTTTTCAGCTGTTCGTTTAGTTGATTAAGACGGGCATTTGCCAATCTTTTTCTTATTTCTTCGAGCCGTTTCATAGCGTTTACGATTTTGTCACTCATTTCTGTAAGTTTAGCTTTATTTTGTTTTTGTATATCAGATATTTTTCGCATTTTTTCCGCGCTTTTGTTAAGATTTTCTGCACTCTTTTTTAAACCGTCAACAAAATTTTCCAAGTTATTCTTTTTATTTTCGTTCTTCTTTTTTTCCGGGTCAATCATCTTAAAAGCCTCCTACAAACAACAGTGATAATTATATGTAAGTTATTGTATATCAATACTATTCGTAACAACGTCTTCAGTAATTATATAACATAAAAAAAACGTCTTTGATAGGTTATCAGAAAAAAAAGTAGCTTTTTTTCTATTTTTTCTTTATTTTTGACCTCAAAATTCTTTAAGGAAAAAACTTATGAAAAAAACCAACCTTAACAATATTGTGATTGTTCTTGTTGAACCGCAAGAGGCGGGTAACATAGGTTCTTGTTGCAGAGCGATGAAAAATATGGGGATAAAAAATCTGCGTTTGGTCAACCCCATACCGATTCTCGTAAGAGACACATTCAGGTTATGTCATAACTCGGAAGATATAATATTCGCCTCAGAAGTCTACGACAATCTTAAAGATGCCATTGCGGATATAGGATATGTGGTAGCCACATCCAGAAGAAAAGGGAAAAACCGAAAACCTATCTTTTGGATTTCCGAGATACTGCCGAAGATAACGAAATATTCTCAGAACAACAAAATAGCTCTCGTTTTCGGTAGAGAATCAAAAGGTCTTTCTAACGATGAGCTCTCGCTTTGCAATATCACTGTCTCACTTCCGTCTCACAGAGGGTTTCCGACTCTGAATCTTGCTCAATCGGTTCTTCTTGTCTGCTATGAACTGTTTTTATCAAAATACTCCCAGCCTCCGACTTCGCTAAATCTTGCTCCACAGGAGGAATTGTGGGATATGTACAGTCACATCAAGCGGACTTTAACATTACTAGGTTACAAAAATATCGGTTCAAGGAAATTAAAAAATACCATTTTGCAAGCGTTAAAGAGAGTCTTCGGACGGACAAAACTTGAAAACCGCGATACCCGTATGATTCGTGGATTATGCACTCAGGTAGAAACAAAACTAAATTCTGAAAAATAGATTTTATTCCGATAAGCTCGCCAACTCGTCCGATTCTTCAGCCCGTCTATTGGTATAATACTCTTCGATTTCCTGTTTGAACTCATCGTAGGATAACAAAGTTATATCATTTATAACCTGTTGAGCCGTCTTGCCCTGCTTTAGACCATTTATCAAATCAAGGATAATATCATCTCCATAGACACTGACCAAAAAGTCCACCGCTACAAATGATTGCAGGTAAGCCAACCTTTTATCGTAGACATCGAATATATCCGATTCACTGTCTTCGATTTGTGCGAAATCTATCAATTCGTTTCTGTAGATGATCATATCAAACATTTTGGCTCTTGCATCGTCCCACTGTCCCGCAACAAATTGAGCCAACCCTTCGTTACACCAAAAAGGAGCATTTGAGTTTGTAAGACAAGACAACGCATGATGCGTATACTCATGCATAGCGGTTTTTTTCAAACTGAGTTTCTCGCAATTCTCAACAAGCAAACGGATTTTACCGTCATAAAGCCCAACCGTGTAATTGCCTGCGTGAGTTACCTTGAGAAAAATCTCTTCAGGATACAAATATACAGGGATTTTGTGTTGCGGTTTAAACCCCCACCAGTCTCCCAATCGGAGATAGACCTTAGCGAGAGCCTGCGCCACCCATTTTGCCTTCTCGTAATACTGTTTATCGGGATAAAAGATCACAAACGGATGACAGATCATCTTCTCATAGTTAGCGGAGATTTCCTGCTCTTGTTGCATCTGATCCAGATCATAGAATTCACCGGATTCAGAGAATTTGTTATTTAGATCGTCATGAGTTTGCATAGCGTCATCATAATCCTCAAGAAGATAACTTATATAACTTAAAAATTTCAATAGATAAGGATCGTGCGGTTTAAGCAATAAAGCTATACGCGCCTCTTTTTCCGCAAACATCAAGTCTCCTTTTTCATAGTAAAGCTGAGCCAATAGAGAATGTATAGTTTCAATATTAGTATTCAGCTGTTCCGCTTCCTCCAGCACAGCGACGGCGTTATCTTTATCGCCTTTACTTTTTAGATCTATTGCGAGATCCGTATAAACGGAAGCGAGATTTTTCTTGATAGTTTTATTGTTAGGGGCTAATCTTAGAGCACTAGTTAAATGCTCTATCGATTTTGAGTACTCTTTTTTACTGCTAAAACGGATAGCTTCTTCGTTCAAGATCTGGATTTTCTGCATGTTTGTACGGCTCATACCTGATCTTGAGACAGTCCATAACGGAATGATAAAAGGCAACAAAAACAGAATTATCATGTACAGTTTAGGATGAATTCTGAGATTAATATGAATATTCTTAAACTTGAGTTTTGACAATATATTTAACATTTTAAATATATCGACCTTATGTTTGTAATACTTGATTGCTTATGAAATTAAATAGTTTGGAAAAGTTAGTCTACCGTTTAAGACATCGTCTTATTTTAGCCTTGTTGCTGGAGGCATCTAAGTTGATGGTTGTGGTTGTTTCGGTTTTTTTGTTTTTCATCTTACCGGTCAGGCATTATT
>CAZFUR010000003.1:0-20048 GCA_964522245.1 uncultured bacterium
ATCAGAGTTATCTTTGATCTCTATGATAAGATCGCTCAGCTCTTCAATCCGATTTTCAGACGTAAGGTTTTTATCTTTGAGTTTCAATATTTCGTTGTTTATATTCTGGTCTCTGCGTGTCATCTCGTCTCTGATCTCTTGTGTACAACCGGAGAGAAACAAGACGGCTACGCAACCGAAAACTAGAAACGGTAATCTCATTTTTGACCTCTTTAAAACATAATTGATTATTGTGATAACAAGAAGACCACACGTCTATTTTCTGCCCATGCTATTTCATTATGGTCAGGGTTAGCAGGTCTTTCTTCCCCGTAACTGATGGTGATCATTCTGCCGGGAGTTACTTTGTTATCTACAAGAAACTTTCGCACACTCAATGCACGTCTTTCACCGAGAGCGAGGTTGTATTCTTCTGTTCCTCTTTCATCGCAATGACCTTCTATTCTGAGCATAATTTTGTCGTTGGTCTGTAACCAGTTGGCGATCTGTTTTAGTGTCGGGAGCATATCTCTTCTGATTGCGGAGCTGTCGTAATCGAACAAAATAGTTTGAAAAATCGGTTTTAATTCGGCAGGTGGTTCTACGAATGTGCCGGCCGGTACCATTGTCAACGGAATGTCTCCCTTGACCATTCTTTTGGAGTTAGTCTGGCACCCCGATAACACCAGAACGGTTAAAAAAAAGATTGCACAATGAGTAAAGATAGATTTTAAACTCATTTTCCCCTCCCTAGAAAAAAATTATTGTTATTGTCGCCAAGATGATGAACTGTAATTATTCTTACCGCCGGTCAATTTTACAGAAGATTTATCCCGCACGTCCATAAAATATATATCCGATTTAAAGTTTTGTGTCAATGTATATGATACATGAATTCCGTCAGGAGCCCAAAAAGGGTCTTCTTCGGACTCTAATGTGGTTGTCAATCTTCTTGTTTTGCCGGTATTCGCATTGACGATACATAACTCGGAGTTTTTTCCGTAAAGCGACGAGTAAACGATATACGGCGAATTCTTGATCGGTGACCAATCGGGGGACGTATTGTAGTTTCCCCTATAAGTTATACGTTTTGCGGTTTTACGCATAAGGTCTGCCACATATATTTGAGGTGTGCCTGTTCTATCGGATACAAAAGCTATTTTTTGACCGTCCGGCGACCATACGGGCGAATTATCCACCGCTTTATTATAGGTTACACGGGTTATTATCTCTCCGTTTCTGTCTATTATGTATATTTCCGGGTTGCCACTGATACTCAATGTCAACGCTATTTTTTCTCCGTCCGGAGAGACGGATGGAAAAGCGTTTAGACCGGGTTTGCCAGATAAAAGTTTTATCTCTTTAGTGTGAATATTTTTCTCGTAGATAAACGGATAGTTTTGCATATAACTCATAAAAAGGATAGAATCTGTGCTTTTATCCCATGAAGGGGAAAGATTCAAATAGTCTCCGAATGTTAATTGTCTTTTATTTTTACCGTCGTAATCCATATAAAAAATATTTTTCGCGTCTCTTTGTTGGCACACATACGCTATTTTTGTTGTCGTTATAGATGGTCGCCCGGAGATTTTCTCGATAAGTTTTCCGGTAAGTTTGTGAACCATCCCTCTTAGATCAGACTTATCGCCTTCGGCATAAAGTTCTATAAAGATTTCTTGAGACGCGATATCATAAAAATAAAGGTTGATCGTCAAATCCCGATCTTTTTCGCAGACTGCCCCTTTCAACAACATCTCCGTCCCATAGTTTATCCAAAAATCGTAGTCCATCTGTTGATATTTTTTGTATCTTTCGGATGCTTCCTTCGGGAGTCTTTTTTTAGGCCAAAGTTCGAAGTATCCGCAATAACGAAGATCGAATTTTATAACAGAATAAATTTCCCGCAAAAGTTTTGCCGATATTTTTTCTGAAAATATCGGTAAAGCGGTGATTCTTATTTTCCTGTCTATATTTTTAGAGATGGTTACTTCTATTTCCATTGCTAAGGAGTCATACGCCAAGACAGATAAAAAAACTAGGCATAAGAATATTTTTAGTACAGTTTTCATGATTACCTTTTAGCGTCAAAGTTTATTATGATATCCAAAGTCTTCTCTTTTATCTCATCAGGGAAAGGGGGATAAGGTTTAGAGTTGACTATTGCGTTGCGAACAGACCAGTTATAATGATCGTTATCAGATTTTTTCATAAAAGATATACCCCTCAGTGCGCCTGTTTTAGAAAGGGTGATTTTTACTTTAACGATCGATAAATTGTTATTGTTCCTTAGTTTTACAGGTATGCTCCATTGAGAATATATCCTGTTTTTTATCAGTTGTATATAATATAAAAGCGTAGTTTTTGCTGTAGGTTTCTTCTTTTTTACAGATGGGCTAGCTTTTTTTAGCGGTACTTTTTTTTTTCGATGTTATCCAATTTTTCTATAATCTTGTTTTTAAGTTGGGATTTCATCGGTTTAGGTGGTGTCCTTTTTTTCTTTTTAGGGACAGGTTTTTCCTCTTTTTGTTGCTTAACCTGAGGCTCTTGCGGTTTAAACAGTTCAACTTCCTGTATTTCTATTTTCTCTTTAGGTTTTTGTGGTTTTAGTAATAGAAACAGCAAAAATATCCCGATCACGATTAGGTGAAAAGCGATCGATATCAGAAAAAATTTCTTTTTATTTGTGATCAAATTATTCATTTTAACGATTCCACTTTCGTTGCAAGTCCAAGTTTAAGGATACCCGACCTGTTTATAGAGTCAAGGACTCTGACTACGGTCTCGTACGGTAGATTTTTATCGGCACGCAAAATGACAGGTAAATCAGGAATACCCGACCTTAGAACCTTCAGTCTATCTTCTAGAGCCGGTAAACTAACCAAAGTGTTGCCGAGATAGATTTTTTTATCTTTAGAAACACTTACCGTTACGGCGTCTTGAGATTTCATATATTTTGCCGACGTGTCAGGCAGTTTTATCGTAATACCCTGTTCCATGATAGGAGCGATCAATATAAATATTATAAGTATTACCATCATAACGTCCACAAGCGGCGTTACGTTAATATCGTTTAATGCTTTTAAGCTATAAGATGAACGTTCCATCTATCTAAATTGTCCTTTTTCTACCAGAGAGAGAAATTCAGATATATAATTTTCGGTATCAATAATCAAGTTTTTTATGGTATTGAGAAGATAGTTATATCCAACCGCCGATGGTATTGCCACAAACAGTCCGACAACAGTTGTCATAAGTGCTTGTGATATCCCGGGGGAGACCACCTCTATGCTTGCCGACCCCATCTGTCCCATGGCGTAAAAAGCTATCAGCAGTCCGTAAACCGTCCCTAGCAGACCTAAGAATGGGCTTATGCTTGCCGATGTGGCAAGTATAATCATATTTTTCTCAAGGAATTGGGTTTGTTTAGAAATCTCTCTTTTCAAAGAATGTTCTAGATCGTCTTGTTGCGATTTTGATATTGACTTTACGTTGCTGTTGTTCAGTAACGTATTAAGTTCATTGCAACCTATTTCATATATCCTATAGATCAGAGAACCGCTTTGGCAGTCGGTCATCTCATCTGATCCGATTAAAGAGTGCGCATTATTTCTAAAGTGATCTAAAAACGTCTCTGCGTTTTGGTTGAGTTTGCGGAAAAAAAATATTTTCTCGATTATGATCGACCATGCGGTTATTGATAGAATCAACAAAACCAACATGATGCCCTGAGAGACAGGACCGGAATCTAAAAATGCCTGTATTAGAGGATGATTCATAATATTCTAAAATACCTAAATTTCATTTATAGCGCAACCGGATACCGAAGTACCCGGCTATGCCGTCAAGTAAAATTGAGGTTATCAAACTTTCTCAGTCTATGTCAATCAAATCTGAGATGTATTTATTTTTTAGGCTTCATTTTTTCTTCGTAGATTTTTTGAGCTATTTCATAAGGTACTTCCGTGTATTTCTCAAAGTGCATTGTATAATTCGCTCTTCCCTGAGTCAGTGAACGGAGGTTTGTAGCGTATCCGAACATCTCTGACAGAGGAGCCCCTGCACTGACAATCTGTGTTTTTCCCTTAAGTTCCATACCGCTAACCTTCCCTCTTCTTGAACATATATCGCCCACGACATCGCCCAAGTAGCTTTCAGGACAGGTTATCTCTATCGACATGGTAGGCTCAAGCAATATGGGATTAGCCTTCATGAACGCTTTTTTGAATGCTTCTCTTGAAGCGACCTTAAAAGCCATCTCTGATGAATCAACGGCATGGTAGCTACCGTCTATCAACCTTACTTTTATATCTACCACCGGATATTTTGCGTAAATACCGTCTTGCATTGCGCCTATGATACCTTTTTCAACGGCTGGAATATATTCTTTAGGTATTTTTCCCCCGACTATTTCGTTGCAAAATTCAAACCCGACACCCGGGTCGGTAGGTGATATTTCCATGACCACATGACCGTATTGACCACGACCACCGGATTGTTTAGCGTGTTTATAATCTATTTCTTTACTGGTTGTAATTGTTTCTCTGTAAGCAACTTGAGGTTGTCCGACTGCTGCTTTTACATTGAATTCATGCAGTAAACGGTCAACGATAATCTCAAGATGGAGTTCTCCCATACCCGAGATAACGATATCGTTTGTTTCGGTATCGGTCTCAACGGTAAATGTCGGGTCTTCTTCTGAGAGTTTTTGCAATCCCTTTGACAATTTATCGCCGTCTGAGGAGTTGTCTACGCTGACTTTAATAGAGATCACAGGTGCCGGAAACTCAATCGCCTCCAATATGATAGGTGCTTTTTCGTCGCACAATGTATCGCCCGTGTGAGTGTTTCTCAATCCGATACCAACAGCGATATCTCCGGCATAGATGCAGTCTTGGTTTTCCTGTTTGTTAGCATGCATGAGCAGTATTCGTCCCATACGTTCTTTTTTGTCATGAGTACTGTTATAAACATAACTGCCGGCGTCTAATTTTCCGGAATATACTCGAAAATAGGTCAGTTTACCCATATGTTTATCAGACATTATTTTAAAAGCCAATGCCGAAAATGGCTCATCGTCGCTTGATTTACGAGAAAGAGTGTTTTCTTTATTCAGATCGAATCCCTCAATTGGGGGTAGATCGATCGGAGAAGGAAGAAAGCTAACAACTGCATCCAGCAACCTTTGAACACCTTTGTTTTTGAATGCGGATCCGCATAAAACAGGGATAATTTTATTGGTTACCGTACCTTCTCTGATAGCATCGGACAATTCTTCGGGAGAGATATCTTCTTCGTTAAGATATTTTTCCATAATATGATCGCTTGAATCCGCCAGTTTTTCGATCATGGCATGATGATACTCCTCAGCCAGCTCTTTCAACTCGTCAGGTATCTCTTCAATATGATAATTCTGTCCTAAATCCTCATTATCATATACGACAGCGTTCATGTTGACTAGATCAACAATTCCCCTAAAATTATCTTCCTTGCCGATAGGTATTTGGATTGGTACGGCGTTTGTCTCAAGCCTGTCTTTCATCATTTCCAGTACGTCAAAGAAGTTTGCTCCAAACCTGTCCATTTTATTTACGAACGCAAGTTTCGGGACATTATATTTATCGGATTGACGCCAGACGGTTTCTGATTGAGGTTCTACACCACCGACTGCGCAAAAAACCGCTACTGCACCGTCAAGTACTCTCAGGCTACGCTCTACTTCTGCGGTGAAATCCACATGTCCCGGTGTATCTATAATATTTATCCTTCTTTCGTTCCAGAAACAAGTCGTCGCGGCGGATGTTATGGTTATGCCCCGTTCCTGTTCTTGTTTCATCCAGTCCATGGTTGCTTCGCCGTCGTGGACTTCGCCAAGCCGGTGCAGTCGTCCCGTATAGAACAGCATCCGTTCCGTAAGTGTTGTTTTACCCGCATCAATATGTGCCATTATGCCTATATTTCTAACGCGATCTATTGGAATTTTTCTACCCATTTTAAATACTCCTTTTAAACGAGCCGTTTTCTTGTTAAAATTGTTGAGACCGTTTTCGCACTAAGCCGTGATTAAATTTCTTTAGCAATACAAAAGTTGAACTATTATCCATATTTTAAAAAAAAAGTAAATAGATATTTTGTACATTTTAAAGAATAATAGGTATTTTAATGCATTCTGATGATGAATTGATCGGTAATTTGGAGAAAATAAGAAAAACCGTCCGAAAAGGTCAGATATTGGCAGGAGAAGTGATATCTGTTCTGAATGACAGGGATATTCTTATTAAAATACAGGGAAAAATAATTAAAGCGTATACGAACATTCCCTTTTCAAAAGGCGACAGAGCGTATCTTCAGATAACACAAGTGAAAAAACAACTCAGGTTTAAGTTATTGACAGAGCAAGAATACAACAGGATTGTCAGAGGCGGAATAGATTTTACCTGCTAATTTTGTTCGCTAATGCATCCGCCAGAGGATTTTTTAGTTCTCTCAATATTTCTACTTGTTTTCTTGCTTTTGCGGAATTATTTAAGGCGATGTATGTCAATCCCAGTGAGTAATTGTATTCAGGCGACATTTTGTTTTCTTTGCATAAAGCCTCAAGAAGCTCTTTTGATTCTTTAAGTTTATCGGTTTCTCTGTACAGTTGCGCAAGATAAAGCATAGCTTCTTTTTTTACAGGACTGCCGTTGTCTTGTATCACTTTCACGATAAAACTCAATTCCGATCGAGCCTCTGCAAGCCGTTTCGCTTTCATCAGTGATATTCCCAGAACAAGATGAGATTCCATAAAATCAGGTTTTATCCGGAGCGATTTTCTGGCGAATAGTAATGATTGCTCAAAGTTTTCAGACATTAGATAGCAGTCTGCGAGGTTATACAATATGAAAAAATCTTCAGGACTGACTTCGTATGCGTAATGGAGTTTTTCTATAGCTTTGTCAATCTTTCCGGTTTTCTTATAGCACATTCCGATAAAAAAACGTGCTTTTACGTTTTCAGGTTCGATCTGTATGGTTTTATTGAATAGTTTTGCGGCTTCTTTTATATAGCCTGCATTATATTTTTTTATCCCTTCTTCAAAATAATCCTGAGGCTTTTTTGAACATCCTGTTAAAAAGACGAAAAAAATTGCGATATATAATCCGATTAACTTCATATAATCCCCCTGTTTAATTTGAAACAACTTATATCAAAAATAAGGATGAAAAAAAACTTTTTTATATAAAAAAAATAGATATAATGTCTTAAATTAAAATTAAGCGGGTAAAAAATAGATAAAATATTCAGGGAGGTAAAAATGATTTATGATAATAGAACAGGTTTTCCAATCGGGGATTTCACGCAGTCGGTTTTTCCTGATCGACCTGTTTTTTCCAGAGAAGAAAGAGAAAGTTTTTTAGAGAATACAATATTTTCCGTTTCCGGTTGGAGACGTGTTTTTGCCGCCGACGGAGATGAGGAAAGCTCTAATTCTGAGATAACTGTTCTTGATAAACTTCTTGTTGCCGGAGCGGCCAGAATTTTTGCCGAGTTTTTACTAGAAACAAAGAAGGTTGTCAATCCACGCATTCTGCTTGCGATAGATTCCAGAGACACGGGTCCGGTGATAGGTCTTGTTATGAGTAGGGCTTTTTTGGCGTACGGCGTTGATGTAAGATATGTGTTCATATCCGCCGCACCGGAGGCTATGGCTTACACAAAGGTTTCCGATGATTTAGATGGATTTATGTATGTTACCGCAAGCCATAATCCGATAGGTCACAACGGTTTAAAATGCGGTTTATCGGATGGTGCGGTACTCGGTAAGGAAGATGCGCAACCGTTGATAGAAAAATTCAAAACCGCCATATTTGACGATCAGTGGATTGATGAGACGGTCAAAAAGGTAAACGATGTAGATTCCGTCAAAATCGAAGAGGTTTTTAAGGGAGTGAGAAAATATAAAACCGATGCGATGAGTAAATATTGGGGGTTTACCGATCAGGTGATAACCGGTATAGACGATTTTAAATCGGGTCGAAAAATACTGGAAGAGATAAGATCGAAAATAGAGAGTATCGGTGTTGGGGTTTTAGCGGAGTTTAACGGTTCGGCAAGGTCTGTCTCGATAGATGGGGATTATCTGAAAAATATCGGGATTACTCTGACGGCCCTCAACGATAAACCTAGACAGTTTGTTCATCGGATAGTTCCCGAAGGGGAATCTCTTGATTTGGCGAGACGTGAACTGAAGAAATTGTCATCTAAGGATAAGAGATACAGGTTTGCGTATGTTCCTGATTGTGACGGAGATAGAGGTAACATTGTTACGATAGATTCCAAAGGTGAACCGTGGATTCTCGCGGCTCAGGAAGTTTTTGCTTTGAGTGTTGTCTCGGAGTTGGCTTATCTTGTTTACGCAGGGAAATTGACTTATGACGAGAACAATAAACCGCAACAGAAAGTAGCTGTTGTTGTAAACGGTCCTACTTCGGGCAGGATAGAGAAGATTGCCGAGGCGTTTGGAGCGGAGGTTTTTCGTGCGGAGGTGGGGGAGGCGAATGTTGTGTCTTTGGCTACCAAAAAGCAAGATGAGGGTTATATCGTCAGGATCCTTGGTGAGGGGAGTAATGGGGGTAACATCACCTTTCCTAGTACGGTGAGAGATCCGATCAACACTATTTTTGCGTTCATAAAAATGCTGGTTTTGCGTTCTGAGCCCGGTAAAAAAGGGTTGTTTGAGATATGGTGTGATAAGTCGGGTCGTGGCGATCTGTATTGTCAAGACGTGGAGCTTTATAATGTTGTCGATTCTTTGCCTGAATTTACTACGACAAGTGCTTTTGAGGAGAAAGCAAAAGTCGCCATAACCACAACTGACCATGCGAAATTGAAATCTAATTATGAACAAATTTTTCTTGCCGAATGGGATCAGAAAAAAGCTCTTTTGTCGGATAAGTTTGGTATCGGCAGTTACAGTATTATCAATTACGAAGGTATTTCCTCTAAGGTGGGGATAGGCAGTTCGTTTAGAAGCGGTTTAGAGCGTGGTGGTTTTAAGGTTTTATTTTCTGATGAGAACGGTGTTGACAAAGCGTTTATATGGATGAGAGGGTCGGGAACGGAACCTGTATTTCGTGTTCTTGCCGATACGGCAGGCAGTGATCCTGAGGCGGAAAAGTTTCTTCTCGATTGGCATATAGATATGGTCAAGCAAGCGGATAAAGCGTGATATCGGTTTTGATTAATCATAAGAAGATCTGAAAATACGGAAAGCGGGTTGTAAGATCAGCGTATTTTTGATCCTTTCACAAATATGTCTTTTATGTTTAAGTCACGGTCTAGTATAAGTATATCCGCATCGTAACCTTCTTCTATGGAGCCTATAAATCTTCCAAGTCCGAGTATTTTTGCGGGTGTAGAGCAAACCGTCTGCAACGCTTGTTGGAAAGAAACGTCTCCGAAAGCGAGGAAATTTTTCAAGGAATCTATCATAGTTATGGCTGTGCTGGCAAGAGTGCCGTCCGATGAGGTTACGCATCCGTCTTCGTATCGGACATTCTCGAATTGACCTAGCATATATTCCCCTTCGGGCATTCCTGCCGCCCTCATAGCGTCTGTGATTAGACAGATATTGTGACATTTTTTTAGTCTTGCGATCATCTTTATTATCAACGGATGAAGATGTATGCCGTCACAGATGACTTGTACGGATAACCGATCATCCATCAAGGCGGCACCGATCGCTTCAGGTTGACGATGATGAATCGGCGGCATTGCGTTAAATATATGTGTCACATGGCTCAGCCCTAAATTCACAGCTTTTCTCACCAGTTCATAGTCTGCGTTTGTGTGACCCATTGATGGGACAATATGGTTTTGGGCGCACCAACTTATCAAGTCCAACGCTCCCTCAAGTTCCGGCGCAATCGTTATCATTCTGACATTTCCGCCCGATATTTCCACCAGTTCCTCCAACTTGTCTATATCCGGTTCAAGTAGTGATTCCGATGGATACATTCCGCAATACTCTTTGTTCAGAAAAGGTCCTTCCAGATGAATCCCCACGATAGAAGGGTTTTGTTCCATAGCTTGCGAGATCAGCCTTACATTATCTTTAAGTTCATCGTATGTTGTGCCGGACATTGTGGATAACAATAATCCTGTTGTTCCGTGTTGTGTGTGGCAATCGACAATTTTTTCTATATCCTCAATTTTGGAGTCTGTCGTATCTGCTCCGTATCCTCCGTGAATGTGAAGGTCTATGAAACCGGGTATCACGACACCGTTATCGGCATCGACGATTTCGTAAGTTTCATTTTTTGAATCCAGAAAACTGTTGTTAGGTTCAAGTATACGTGATATCTTGCCGCCGTTTATGACAAGTGAGCCGCTTGGCACTATATCGGATGATGTGTAGATGTCACCGTTTTTTATAATGTAATTCATAACTGAAAAACCGCCTGATTTTTGTTTTTGTGAGCAAATATCGAGAAAAATATCGGTCTATATGTTAGTATGATCGGAATAACGACTCAGAATAATAGTTTATCGGGTATAAAATATGAAGAAAAAAAATCAATTGCGTTACAATAGTTTCCATATTCATCTTAAAGAGAAGTTCGGGTGTAAAGTTTACAAGGTCTCTTTAGATGCGGGATTTTCTTGTCCGAACAGAGTGGGTGGTAGCGGTTGCGCATATTGTTGTCCTTGCGGTTCGGGTGCGGGTGCTTTTGCAAAAAAAATATCTATTGAAGACCAGATGAAAAGCGGTATTCAGTGTTATACGGAAAGTTATAATGCTGAAAAGTTTATGCCTTATTTTCAAGCGTTTACAAATACCAATATGCCTGTCGATGAACTGAAAAAGATATATGATTCCGTCTTGGCGTTTAAAGATGTCGTGGGGCTTTGTATAGGTACTCGTCCTGATTGTGTGGATGAAGAGAAGTTATCTTTGATAGAGGAATATGCCAAAAAATATTATGTCTGGTTGGAGTACGGAATGCAGTCTGTACACGATGTTACGCTTGAGAAAATCAATCGAGGACATACGTTTTTAGATCTTAAAAAAGCGGTGGAGTTATCTAAAAACAGGGGCATTTTTATATGTGTGCATGTGATTTTAGGGTTGCCCGGCGAGACTTATGAGGATATGATGCAAACGGCGGATGCGGTATCTAAATTGGGTGTTGACGGTCTAAAAATACACCTTTTGCATGTGGTCAGAGGGTCTGTTATGGAGAAATGGTATCGTGACGGTGCCGTCTCTTTGATGGATGAGGAGACCTATATCAAAACCGTATGTGATTTTCTTGAGGTCACTCCGAAAAATATTCTTATCCAGAGACTGACCGGAGAGCGACGCAAAAACTTGCTTGTCGCACCGCAATGGTGTCTGGAGAAAAACAAAGTTTTGTATCGGATAAATCAGGAATTGATAAAACGCGGTTCTTATCAAGGGATAAAAGTCTAAATAAAGTCGGGGTTGTTTTTATGTGCAGTTTTATTACGGGGCGGGATATGGCGATGCTTTTTTTATCGGTTGTTTTGCTTTTGTCGGCGTACTTGTTTGTGGAGTTGTTTCGTAGATTGTTGGGGTATGGCGGTTTTTTTTCTCGCAAAATGATTCATATCTTTGTCGGTTTGTGGGGTGGGTGGGCGTATTTTGCTTTTTCCGGAAAAGAGCCTGCTATCATTATGACGTTTATATTTTTTTTGGCGAATATCAGATGGATTCGCAATCGAATCACAGCCATTTCCGCAATCGAGGGGGAGAGCCATCCGGGTATGGTTTATTATCCTATTTCTCTTTGTCTTTTGTTTTTCTTTTGTTGGGATGTTCCGTACAGGTATGCGGGTGTGATCGGGTTGCTGAATTTGGGGTTAGGAGATTCTTTAGCGGCAATTTTTGGGAAGAAATATGGGAAAAAACAGTATCGGTGTGCGGACAGAGTAAAAACCTATTTGGGATCCGGTGTGATGTTTTTTGTATCGTTAGTTAGTACAGCTTTCGTCCTTAGATATTTTAAGGGTGGTTTTGGGGGTAAAGAGGTTTTTGCGTCTATCGCTATAGCGTTGGGGGCTAGTTTGTGTGAAGCTGTTAGCAACAAAGAGCTGGATAACCTGACCGTTCCTCTTTGCTCGGCGTTGATATTTTCTTTTTTTTATCTTTAAAATTCGGTTTTGTTTTGTCTGCGGTATTTTTTTTCTTGCGTTTTCTTTTTCTCAAACTTTCGTCTGGCGACCTTTTTTTCTTTTGGGGGCAGAATACTTTTTTTCTCTGATAGGGTGGGGTCGATTTTTTTTGATGGTTTTTTCGGTTTCTTTTTTAGGAGTGATGAGTATTTTTCAAATTGTAACGCTTCAAATTGTGTCAGTTTTTTTTCCATTTCAAATAGATTTTGGTATCCTTTTTTCTTTTTATTCTTCGATAGTATCTCTGCTCTGAGTTTTATTTGGTTGATGTTTACAAGTCCTGTTTTCCATCTTTGCGGTATCGCATCAAAACCGTAGTACCCGCCTGCGAGAGCACCTACTAAAGCACCTAGGGTATCGGTATCTCCCCCTAAATTTATCGCTGTTACTATTGTTTTTTCAAATGAAGCGTCACTGTGGCGTGTTATCTGAAAAAATATTTTGATGGCTAACGGAATAATCGCCAACGAAAATGGGACTGTTAGTTTTTTTATAGGTTTTGAGGAGTATTTGTTTGCGTAATCGAGTATATGATCATCAATTAAAGAATTGTCGTCTGTCTGTAATATTTCGGCAAACCCTTTTATGAAAGAACTTACCGAGTAAATGCCTTCAGTATGGCTTGTTGTGATTATATGCTTGTAGTTGGATGCCAGTATTTTCTCTCCTTTGGCGCAAAATTGTTCAGATCTTTTTAGAAGATCGGTAATATCCGGCGGTTCATCGGAGAAATCTGAAATCAACTCATGGAGTAGATAAACCATCCATAAAGCGCAACAGATAGCTATCGGGTCTTTGTGTGTAACCAGTGACGCTTCTATCGTTTTTGTCATCAGTTGCGTGATGGAGGAGAAGTAATGGATAACTACAGGAGCTTGTCGCACTGCCGCCATACATCCTGCCGTATTGCCTGTGGCTATATCCCACGGTAGACCGTTGATTAATTCTTGCATGGTAGCGCGAAAAAACCGTCCTGTTCCTCTGAACACTCCGAATCCGTTTGGGATATCTTCTCTCGATAACTCTATGAATTTTTGTGATAGTTTATCGGGCGTTAACCCGTTGTTCTCAAGGATTGTATCGCATACAGTCAGCATCTGCTGGGTGTCATCGGTGTAAAATCCTTTTGCACGATAGGTTTTTAATCCTTTTTTAAGATAAATATGAGGTTCTATATAATCGTCTAAAATCTTAAATAGTGTTTTTATATGACCGGGTTTCAACCCTTCAACCGGAGCGCCTAATGCATCGCCTACGGCGCAACCCACCATTAATCCGCAACACTTATCGTCAAATGTTGAATTTCTCATAATTGGAGGATCCTTTTTTGCGCTAAGTTTACTGTTCACCGTCAGGATTGTCAAAAGGAATCTGTTTTGTTTATAACCGTCTGTCTAAGGTTGATTTAAGTTTAAATGAGTTTGACTGAATTTGTCTATGTATGGTATCATTCAGTGTGTGAAATGAGTAGGTTATTAAGTTTGATAATCTGTGTAGCGCAAATCTATTTTTTGATGGGAAATATATGTTTATGAGGGTTTCTATAAAAACAAAATTATTGGCTTTGTTGTTGTGCGAGTCGATGTTATTTCAAGGTGTGGTTATCGCTGCCGAATCGGATCTGGGAAAGGTGGAGAATTGTGTGCCTGAAAGTTGTGGGACAATAAAACAGATTCATATCGAACCAAACTCAGATAGATGGGTTATACATATTCAAGATGCTCATTGTAATCGGGATGCCCAGAAGAACATATCCGATATTCTCACTCGTCTCATGAGAAAGGAATGTTTGGATGCTGTTCTAATTGAGGGCTCAACCGGTAAAATCAATCCCGCACCGCTTGCGAGTTATCCCGATAAAAAGTCTCGTAATTCTGTGTCTGAATATTTGCTGGAAAATGCGGATATATCAGGGGCGGAATATTTTTCTATCGTAAGAGATAATAAAGTACCGGTTTTTGGTGTGGAGAATGGCAAGGTTTATCTGGATAATCTTGACGCTATGCAAAATCTCATCAGGTTGAAAAAACAGAATAATGGGCTTGTTGATAGGTTGGAGCGGTTTGCGAATGCCAACAAAAGCGGTGTTTTTTCTGATGAGACTATGAGGGTTGTGTCATTGAGAGATAAATATCGGGCTCATGACATTGGAGTGGCAGAATATTTACTATCTTTTATCAAAAAAACCGATTTTCGAGAAAATAGTTATCCTAATCTGTTCAGGATGTTGACCGTCTACAATCTCAAAAAGTCGATAGATTTTTCTGTGATAGACAAGGAAACAAGCGGTTTGCTGAATGTTTTATCCAAAACCCTTGATCGAGAAAAATTATCTAAATTGTTTCAGGCAAACTTGAGTTTTAAAATAGGAGATCTGTCGACGGCACAGTTTTATGCGTATCTGTCCGATTTGACAAGAAAAGAGGATATTGACTCGAGACGGTTCAAAAATCTTCAAAAATATTCTGATTTGCTTGGCGAGTATGTTGCGGTAGATAACGGAGAAATCCCGTCGGAGATAATACGGTTGGAGAAATCTTATAGTTCTCGTTTAGGCAGAAAAGAGAAGGCTTTATTTGAATTTGGGACTCGGTGTTGTATGTTAAGAGATTTTTTCAATCTGAAGATGTCTAACGGTGATAAAGATTATTTCTTGGAGAATTTAGAGAAATTCTCTTCAAAATCGTTGTTGGGGTTGATGCAAATTGTGGATTCAAATGCGGTGTCGGCAGACAGGTCTTTTGTTGATGATATCAATCTTAACGTAAAACAGGTAATCCGTTTTTATAGGTTGGCGGGTAAAAGAGATAATATTCTGGTAGAGAATTCTTTGGCACGAATGGAATCGACCGATTCTAAATGGGGTGTTCTAGTCGCCGGAGGGTTTCATACTAAAGGGATAACGGAGGCGTTGGTTAAGAAAAAACTGAATTTTGCGGTTGTTATCCCAAAGATAAAAAACACTACCGATACAAGTAAGTATTGGTTGAGGATGAATCGATCTAGACAGCCTTTGGAATCGTTTATTGAGAGTGCCATAAATTCGCTGGCCGATTCTTCTTGGTTGGCGGAAAATACCGATATAATCGATGCCACAAGAAAACAGGTCAACCTGACAAAGGCTATTACACTGTTTTTGGCTGAATCCGCCGACAATATCTATCTTGAGAAACAGCCTGACCAGAAAGAGTTGGTATTAAAAGAACTGAGTTCCTTGATCGGAGGCTATGACACAAATAATGTCAGCCTGACAGATTTTAAGCGTATATACGGGTATCGATTTTATAAGCTGGATATTAACGGGAAAGAGATGGTCTACTATTTTGAAGACAAAAACAGCGATACGGAGAAATCTGACAATTTACACGATTTTGTTTTATCAGATCTTCATCACATTCTCGATAAAGAGATAAATCTCGGATACGGTAAAAGTGTGGTTGCTTTCAAAAAAGAGATCTTAAATGTCATGCAAGACAGGTTTGATTTATGGGAACGTTCGGTCGGTGTGTCGGATAAGGTTACGGTTGCTGATGCGGGTAAAAAGTCTGAAATTATCAGGTTTGCCGTTTTGGATCATATGTTTGTCGCGGGTGAAAGTAGTCTGGATGATATAGTTAGGTCGTTAAGGCTGGAGCATGGTCTTGAAATAGATGTTAGAATAGATCTTCAGCCTATTATGACGGCTCTTATAGATAAGGGTGCCGTAGATGGTGTTTACAATAATGGTTTTGAAAAGCTTTCTCTTACGGAAAACGCCCGTATGTCGTATTATATGGCGACAAAATCTGAGAACGGTAATTTCTTTCCTAACGTGGAGCAACTTGCAGGTTATTATCAAAAACCGTTTTTGGATAGAGGTATTTCGAGTGTTTTTGTAGAAGAAAAAATCCCTTTTGATGCGGTATTCGCTTTGGTTAGAGATTTGGAACTGGATTCGATCAGGAGAAAATATACGGGAAGTTTTGAGTACACTGATCTAGACGGAGAACTGTATACGGCAGATATAATCGAGCACAAAGACGGTTACAAATATTTTAGGATAATAAGAAAATTTTCGGTCGATTCCTATGACGGAACATCGGTGTCGTTTTTGCAGTCCACAGATCTCACTGCAGGTTCAAAACAGGTGGATATTGTTCCCGATAGTAAAGTTGTCTTAACATTGTCTGTCAAAGAAGATAGGTATATAATATCTGTTATTGAGTCGGGTGACGGTCTTAAGCCCGGTGCGGTGTTGTTTCAGGAAAACGTTGCCAAGGGCGATCAGACTAGTGCGGATCTTTTGGAGGTTCTTGATCGCATAAAAGATATTCTCAGTGGGTATATTCAACTACAAGGTGTTAATATTATTACGAGTGACAAGGTGAAATATATCGGTATAGAAGACCTGACCGAACAGGAATTGCAGGATATATTACCGGATACTCAATTTAGCGGATTACTGGCAAGCGAAATAAATACGATGAATAATATGGCGTATTCTGATGGAGGTGAAGCGTTGGAATCGATAGTGCCTGTTGCTGACGAACATCTGGATGAAAAACGGATAATTGATGAGTTGGTTTCTTATGAAATTTCGGCTTTGCTTGAGGTAGCTAGATCAACCAGAAACTTTTCTTACATGAGGGTCTTGGCAGGTTTGGATTTATATCGTCATCCCGCTTCTAAGATTCGAGAAGACAGTCTGGATCATTACGCTATAAAATGCGCGCTTATACAAAACAAACTCACTCCTACCGATTTGTTATTGGATTTTTCCAAAGACACCTCGTTTTTTAAGTATCTCATATCGGAAAAACCTGACATCATACAGGTATTGATAGAGCATCCTAACGCAATATACGATCTGATAAGTTCTCTTTCGGATAAAATTGATCGGTTCGGAAACGAAGCGATATCTTCTATGGTTTCTGACGAGTTAAAAAAAGGAATCATAAAGAGTAATCTGGCTGATGAAAGAATTCTGATGGGCTATACTCAAGACCCTTCTGCCGTTGTTAGAGTCGAGGTAGCAAAATCTAAAATATCGGAGTTTATGGCGGGGAATCTAGCTAACGAAAATCGACTTGTTGTAATAGAGATCGCCAAAAATAAGCATACCAGTCTTACAACCTTGTACACGTTTTTACAACCGGATACTGATAAGGATATAAAGAAGGCGTTGGCTTCTAATCCGATAATAGACAAGAAAATTATCGACAGTCTGATAGAGACTGAAGATGAGGATATCAATGTTGAATTGGCAAAGAATCTTGCTAACAATAAATTGGTTATGTTTTCATCAAATCAAGAACAGGTAGACCGTTATTTGATGGATCTTGTTAGGATTTATGGAGAAAAAGTTGATGCGCAAGTTGCAGGTGCGACTAATCCGATAAGTAAACAGTTGCAGGAGCTATTGTTGTCTCAAGGCTTGAACATTCAAGAGATTTTAGCCGATAGAAAAGATTTGTATAACGAGATAGTTCTGAAACTTTATAACTCTGGTTCTGATAAGATAATCAGGCGTCTTGTGTTGAATGATGCTGTGGAGTTGCCAAGCGATATTTATAGCGATATTATAGATGAGAGCTTAGATAAAAAAGATGGATGGAAGATTAGGTTAGCCGTGGCGGCTAAAAAGAATCTATCGGAGTCTGAGGTGAGTGAATTGGCTAAAGACGAAAATGTTCAGGTCAGGGCATGCATAGCGTTGAGAACGGATTTAGAGGAAAAAGGGGAAGACTTGTTTGAGCAGTTAGCAAACGATAAATTCGCATATGTGCGTGCTAATATTGCTTTGAATATCACAACCCCGTCGAATATTCTCAAAAAATTCAGAAACGACAATACCAATCTGGCGGACGGTCTATTGGACGAAAATGGGTATCCGATAGACGGGATCGATAGGTTTGTCGTGAAGACTTTTATTGCCAACGATATAACGGTGTTGACAAAATTGACTCAAAATGAGCGGATAATAAAGGTGCCGGATTTGATGGATCCCCTCTTAAGGGACAAAAGATATCACGGATACGTCACAAGGATGATAGAAAAACGGTATTTTAGAGCTCTCAGTCAGTACAAAATGGGCAATTATCCTGAGGCGAGGGAGACTTTAACTCCTTTACTTATTTCCAAATATCCTCCTTTTGGGGCGATGTTTTATATGGGAAATCTGTACTATATTTCTCGGGATCATGCCAGAGCGATTAATTTTTATAAAAGATCCAGTGTATGGAAACACAATGTTGCCTCAAAAATAGCATTGCACTATATGGAAAATGGAGAGCCGGTCCCTCAATGTTTGTTATCGATGGACGAAGCGGTTTTTACCATAATACAAAACCTGCACAATATCCAAAGTGTCACTGATGAGGATATCCCTGCGGTGATTTCTTTTATCGAATCGCTCAACGAGTTTATTCCGTCGTCTTCATCCGATAGCCGAGCACCTGTCTCTTATTTGGAACTGCTTGATGATGAGAAAACAGAACACCTTGTGGCCTTGCAACTGTATGCTCTAAGAGATGTGATAAGTAACGGTTTTTTGAGTACGGGTGATGCTCTCGATTTGATAAAAGAGTTGTTTATGAAAATCCCTGATATGAACAATGATTTCAATAAATGGTCTGATGAGTATAAGGCGCAGTTTTGGCAAGATATCATTAGCCGTACTAATTTGCATGACGATGTGAAAGCAGACTTAAAAGGCAGTTCGTTAGATCAGGTAGAATTCTTTTTGCGTGGCGGTGTGCGTGGTATTGCAAAATATAACGAATATAAGGAGTTTCGCAACAAAATCATAATGGATAACGTGTCGCCGTTTATACGTGAGGATTTCGCAAGGTCTGTATGGATGGAGTTTTTATCGTTGACGGAAGATCTTCTGCTCAGTGAGCCTGAGGCGTATTTTAAACGTATTTCTCTTATGCAGTCAGGTTCTTCAATATCGCTTTTTAGGGGAGTCGATAGTAGTTTTAGGATAAGTTTGTCTCTCAGAGGCGGTGAATACGGTTATGGTGTGGGGGATATCAATTCTGAAGTCAGAAGTGAGGGAGCGCACAGTATAGCTAGCGGTATATTTAAGAATTTGGGATTAAACCCTGCCGTAGACGAGTTTCAGGATAGAGCGTCTGTAATAAGGTTTCCGAAATTGTTTGACGATCCTGACAGAAAAGCGCAAGCGGAGACTGTAATAGAGACTTATAGGCGTCATGATTCTTTGGCGGAAGAGTTGAGTAAGATAATTTTGGGCAAAAATTCTATCGATAAGTTGATCAAAAAGTTGGAGAGGTATAAGGGTAAAAATATTATTGAGGATTTTGTCATTCGCAACACATTGTCCCTTCTACAGGATGATCGGAAAGATCCTCTGTCCGATAGAATCATCGGTGAAGCACTATTTTATCTATACAGGAGAGAACAATCCACGATCGGCATGATCGATGAAAGGTTACCTGAAATAATAGGCGAGTTGACCGATCTTAAAGAGAAAATAACAGAGTTTCCGTGGGATGTGCGGATATTTTTTAGCGGTGGATGTTATTACAAAACCTATAGACAATCGTTTCCGATATTAGCCCCGCCTTTGGATGTTGTTTCCGGAGCAAAAGCCGTAGATCGGTTCGAGAATAACAATTATGAACAACATTACGTAGGTGAATGGTTGCATTATATTTTGAAACTAAAAACACGTAAACTGTTGCAAGACGGTGACCTTGATTATCGCAATTTGCATAGATTCTACAGAACGGCGATCATGTATATGGGGGCGGTGGTCAGAAACGGTGAGTTTTTTAAGAGGTTGAACAATGTTCTTGAGAATTTTAGTGCGGGGAACAGTTCGAAAGCGATGGTTGAATTGTTAAATATCACAAACGAGTATCAGGTTAGAGGGTTACCGAAAAAATTGG
>CAZFUR010000004.1:0-17917 GCA_964522245.1 uncultured bacterium
ATGGGAAGAATGGCGTATCTTTATTGGGAAAAAACTATGCAAGCGATGGGGTGTCGGTTGGGTAACAAAGATAGATGGAAAAAAATCAGGGAGATAGTTCAAAATTATAATTTACATCTTCTGGATACTAGAATAACGGCTTTTCTATTTGATGAGGTAGTTATTTCAGAAAATGCCATTGATCCTATCGGTGATGCTCGGATAAGAATTCCGATCAACAAACCTGTTAAGACCGTAACTGATGCGCCTATACCCGCAAAAAAAATCGATTCAGATAAACTCTCGATTAAAAAAACCGATAGACCTGCTATTTCGCCACCGGTATTGACCGATTTGTCTGATCGTGTAACGGAAGTTGCGTTATCATCGGTAAAATCAGTTCCTCAACAGAGTCGAACGATGGATGGTTTAAAATCGTACAGAATTCAAAATCTTGTTGCCGACGGGATATCTTTTCAGTCTGCCAGACAGCTGATAAACGTATCATCAATTATAGAGGCGGATATTCGCAATGGTCAATTTGGTCAGGCGGAAGAGAAACTTATGGGGTTACATCCTGATTTTGCTACTAAAGTAATGCTTCAAAATCCATGGATAATGGTTTTTATGTTAGAGTTGATGCCTGAGTGGTGGAAGGGGCAGGAACTGTTGGAGTTGGCAAAAAAAGCTAGAATTAGTGAAGCGGTCAGAGAAATGGTGCGAAAACAAATTAAAACCGTAACATCTACAACAGAGGTTTCGGATAAAAATCCTTTCCGTAAAAAATCCGATACGGATATTTTATGGCGTATTTTGAATAAGAAACGGTTATTTGATTCGTTAGAACAAAAGTTCCGAGACGGTGATATTACGGAGTCTCAATACAGAGAGGTCTATAATTCATTGATAGTCGGTGATCTTGTCTCATTGGATCGGTTATCTGCTAACCAAAAACAGTTACTTTTCGGTAAACGTGACGAAATACCGATTGTGAACGGTATAAAGATAGAGAACGGTCTTATAAAGGGAGAGGTTTTTGTTGGGGCGTCTTTTCGTCCTGATGGGGAAGGATACAGGCGTTTTCTAAAAAACCTGTTGGCTGAACATCCACGAGAAGTTTCGGTTTTGATAGATGAATCGTATCCGTTATTCAAAGATGAACTGAGTGCAAAAACGGGTATTTCCATTGGATTGAATCTCAATGAGTCTAGAGGCGGATTGGCTGTGGTTGCCGAGGAATTATTTAAATCGGATATTAATGATGAGACCGTCGGTTTTATATCCGATAATATTTTAAGAACAGAGATGTTAGAGGCTATTTTTACCTCTAATATGGAGCGCAGTAGTATTAGTGATTCTATAGATAATGTTTTAAAAGAGGTTGATTTTGAAGTCGGAGAACAGGTGGTATTAGGTTTTTTTAAAAAGTATTATGTGCAAGGTGATGAATCGACTGATCGGTTCAGACAATCGCTGAAATTAGTACAGAAATTTATGCGACAATCTGATCGGTTCAAAGAGGATATTACTAACATTGCTATAAAATTATGCAAGGTTGACCGGGGAAATTTTCTGTATGCTTTGATGAGGTTGGCTCCAAAATCGGGGTTTGGTAGCGGATTTAGATTACCGATCGTTAAAAAGGATCGCACGCTTACGGGTAATCGTCTTATAGAGTATTCTTTATAATTGTTTTTTACAGACTGAACATTTGATTGAAAATATATTTTATCCTGAACAATAAAAAACCTCAAGCATGGATGCTTGAGGTTTTTTATATTAATTGGTAAATCTATTTTTATTCGTTGTTCAAATTTGCCAGTTGTTTGTAGAGTTTATAGCGGTTGCTTGTATC
Organism: uncultured bacterium; assembly: GCA_964522245.1. GTDB lineage: Bacteria > Auribacterota > Auribacteria > Auribacterales > Auribacteraceae > CAZFUR01. Next base: position 1,835 of record CAZFUR010000004.1, read on the forward strand.
TTGTTGTGCAAGTTCCAGCAGGTTTGCCGCACGTTCAGGTTTGCTTTGGCTTAATGTTCTATACCTGTTTTCTTCGTAAGCGTAATCCTTAAAACTGATAGATGGATCTTTCGAGTCCAGCTGGAACGGGTTTTTCCCTTCAGCGGATAGTTCGGGATTGAATCTGAACAGAGGCCAGTGTCCGCACTCTACGGCTTTTATCTGGGATTCAAGACCTTGAACACTTGTTATTCCGTGTCCCGGAATACAATGCGTATATGCGATTATCAATGAAGGACCGTTATAGCTTTCCGCTTCCATAAACGCTTTGACCGTTTGGTTTGGATTAGAGCACATAGCTATTTTAGCAACATACACATTGCCGTATGCCATAGCCATCAATCCTAAATCTTTTTTAGGTAACGGTTTTCCCGCGGCGGCGAATTTTGCCGTTGCCGCACGTGAAGTGGCTTTTGACATCTGACCGCCGGTATTTGAATATACCTCGGTATCCAGTACAAGTACGTTTATGTTTTTACCCGATGCCAAAACGTGATCCAATCCGCCGTATCCGATATCGTATGCCCAACCGTCTCCACCGATAGCCCATACAGATTTTTTCACCAGATACCCAATGTTTGTCAACAGGCGTTTTGCGTCAAGATCATTTGATTTTTTGAGTTCTGTTTTAAGTTTTGCCACTCTAGCTCTTTGTTTTTCTATCTCTTCTTGAACGTTTTGAGGCGCTTCAAGTATTTCTTTGATAAGAGTAGCAGATATATTTTTATCGATGAGTTTTCTCGCCAACTCAACAGCCAATTCGGAAACTTTATCGACTGTGAGTCTCATTCCGAAAGCGAATTCGGCGTTATCCTCAAACAAAGAGTTTGACCATGCCGGACCAAACCCGTCTTTACGGGTACAGTAAGGAGTAGTAGGCAAGTTACCGCTATATATGGACGAGCAACCTGTGGCGTTTGCTATGAGTGCGCGATCGCCAAAAAGTTGTGTCATTAATTTTATGTACGGTGTTTCTCCACAACCCGCACAAGCTCCTGAGTATTCAAACATAGGGTGCGAGAACTGACTGCCTTTTACAGTATCTAACCGATACTTTGATGAATCTGTATCAGGGATAGACAGAAAATATTTAAAATTTTCCGCTTCCTGATTTCTCAAAGGAGCTTGTTCAGTCATGTTTATCGCTCTTATATCGGTTTTATTGCCCTGATCGTCTTTTTTTCTTGCGGGACATTTCGCCACACACAACCCGCAACCTGTACAATCCTCAGGGGCGATCTGTACCGTGAACTTCATTCCTTCAAAATCTTTGGTTTTAGCGTCTGCGAACTTAAACGATTTAGGGGCGTTTTTTGTATGTTTCGCGTCATAAGCCTTAATTCTGATAGCGGCATGAGGACAAACAAAAGAACATTGTCCACATTGTATACACGTTTCAGGAGACCATTCGGGAATATCTACCGCAACGTTCCGTTTCTCGTACTGGGAAGAGGCTGTAGGAAACGTACCGTCTTGAGGCATGGCGGATACCGGTAAGGTATCTCCTTTACCTGCTATTATCGGTCCGATGACATTTTTCACAAACTCAGGAGCGTCGTCAGGTACAGGAGCAAGTATAGCTGATTTACTTGATGCTGATGCGGGAACAGATACTTCAAAAATATTTTCCAGAGCAACATCTACCGCCGCATTGTTCATGTCGACTACTTTTTTGCCTTTTTTACCGTAAGTTTTCTTGATCGCTTTTTTTATCAACTCGACCGATTCCTTTATAGGCAAAATACCAGTTATAGAGAAGAAAGCGGTTTGCATTATTACATTTATCCTGCCACCTAAACCGATCTCATGAGCCAGCTTTATAGCGTCTATCACATAGAATTTCAGTTTCTTTTCTATTATATTTTTCTGAACCTCTATCGGTAATTTATCCCAAACCTCATCTTTGGAGTATGGACTATTCAGTAGGAATGTTGCGTTCATATCGGCGTTTTTGAGCATATCGTATTTTTCAAGAAACGAGGTGTTATGGCACGCTATGAAATTTGCCCTGCTTATTAAGAACGGGCTTTTTATCGGTTTCTTTCCAAACCGCAGATGAGATACCGTTACGGCACCTGCCTTTTTTGAGTCATAAACAAAATAACCTTGAGCGCCGTTATCAGTGTTTTCAGCAATGATTTTTATGGAGTTTTTGTTCGCACCCACTGTTCCGTCGGATCCTAGACCGTAAAACATTGCTCTGTGAACGTCTTTACCTTCTATATTGAAATCTTCGTCGTAATCTAAACTTGTTCCCGTAAGATCGTCATTTATACCGACGGTGAAATGATTTTTAGGGGTTTTTTGAGACAAATTATCGAATATAGATTTTACCATCGCAGGGGTGAATTCTTTCGATCCCAATCCATATCTGCCACCGATTATCACGGGATAACTGTCAAGTTTGATACTGCCTTTTGACATCGCTTCTCCGATAGCTGTTCTGACATCTAAGTAGAGTGGTTCTCCGATTGACCCCGGCTCTTTTGTCCTATCCAGGACAGCAATCTTTTTGACTGTTTTTGGCAAAACAGATACGAAATCTTCAATAGAAAAAGGTCTATACAACCTTACCTTTATAACCCCTACCTTCTCTCCATTACCGACAAGATAGTTTACCGTCTCTTGAGCACATTCACCGGCAGACCCCATAACGATTATGACTTTGTCTGCGTCTTTTGCGCCCACATAATCAAAAAGACCATATTTCCTACCGGTCAATTTATAAAACTTATCCATCTCTTTTTTTAAGATCGATGGCACTTCTTGATAATATTTGTTAACGGTTTCTCGTCCCTGAAAGAATACATCGGGGTTTTGTGCCGTACCACGCATTTGGGGATTATCGGGCGATAAACCTCTCGCTCGATGCTGTGCCAGTAACTCATCGTCGATCATCGCTTTCATTTCGTCTTCTGTCACGGCATCAATTTTTTGTATTTCGTGAGAAGTTCTGAATCCGTCAAAAAAATGTACGAAAGGAATTCTAGACCGCAATGTTGTCGATTGAGATATCAACGCAAAATCCATCGCTTCTTGAACGCTTGCGGAACAGAATAAACCGAAACCTGTCGATCTTACAGCCATTACGTCGGAATGGTCGCAAAATATTGATAATGCCTGACAGGCGATCGATCTTGCCGAGACATGAAAAACAGTTGAGGTCAACTCACCCGCTATCTTGTACATGTTAGGGATCATAAGTAATAGACCTTGAGAAGCGGTGAAGGTTGTCGTAAGTGCGCCTGCCGTGAGTGCTCCGTGCACGGCACCCGATGCGCCTCCCTCCGACTGCAATTCAGCGACCGAAGGTATAGTTCCCCAGATATTTTTATCACCCATCGCAGATTTTGCGTCCGATACTTCACCCATCGCAGACGACGGAGTAATTGGGTATATCGCAATCACTTCGTTAGTGGCGTGTGCCACCGTAGCGACGGCGGTATTTGCGTCAACAGCAATCTTTTTTTTACTCATCAAATGAACCCTCTTTTATTTATTTATGACTAATAACGTGGCATATAGTGGTACTATCGGCACAAAGTAACATTTTCATGAAAAATTTCAAAGGAATTTCAGCAAATAACCGCCCCATACAAAAAACATATATCAGCTAACATTTGGAATGCAGGCTTTTATACAAAAAATTGTAAAAAAAAGGATATTTTTTAGAAAACGTTAATTCCAAGAAATATCCAAAGTTTATAATACAATTTTAAAAAAAATCCAAGTAATTTCTTCCACAAAACCGGTTTATTAAAAGAAATTTTGAAATTTTTTCACTATTTGGTGACGATATTGTTGATCGATTCAATCAATTCTTCGGCTCTGAACGGTTTATTTATAAAATCGCTACAACCGGCTTGTCTGAATTCTTCCTCTATTTCCGGGTTGCCGAAACCTGTGATTATGACTACGGGCAGATCGGGATAATCCTCTTTTATGCTTTTTAGCAGATCCATGCCTGTTCCTTCGGGCATTTGTATATCTGTGACGATCACGTCTAGCGCGTCTTCTGAGTCTTGCAACATTTTTACGGTTTCCAGAGCTTCCGATACGGAGTATGCGGCGGAGACATCGTAGTTTTTCATTTTCAGTACACGGTACACACTTCTCAAAGTACCTAGCTCGTCATCGACAACCAATAAACTAATCATTTTTAGACCCTTCCTTTAATCATCTTTTCAAATATGGTAAATTTATAAATACATCGGTTCCTTTGTTTTGTTCACTTTTCACAAAAATGTCGCCGTCATGTTTTTTTATTATATATTGGCTTACGTATAATCCTAATCCTACGCAGGCTTCGCCTCGTTTTGTTGTGAAAAATGGACTAAAAATATCATTTATGTTAGATAGAGATATCCCGTTGCCCGTATCGGATATTTTGATTTTTACTATCCCTTTATCTTTATCGCAATCCATAAATACCTTTATCGCTCGGTCTCCACTGATATCTTTTACCGCTTGAAAGGCGTTCAAAATTACATTGTTGATAGATTTCTGCAGACTTTTTCTGTCGCCGTAAGTAAAAATATCTTCGTTTTGGTATTGGGTTTTGATAGATATATTTTTACTGACAGCTTGTACCGCCAGCTCGTCCAGGCAACTATTTATTAATCCTGCGATATTTATATCCTCGTAAGCCACATCCACGATAAACAGGTCCGCAAGACTTGACGTGATTTTTTTTATCCGATTGCTCCCCTCATATAAATCGGACATGAGGAGTTTAAAATCGTCTCTTATAAATTTATAGTCCAATCCGCTGATTTGCCAGTCGGGGTGTTGCTCGTAATGTTTATCCAGAATCGGTTTGAATTCGTCAAACAGCATCTCTATGAAAGGGATATTCAACATAAAAAAGTTGTTGGGATTGTTTATCTCGTGCATTACTCCTAGGATAAGGTTATCGAGAATTTTTTTGTTTATCTCGTTGATGAACTGCTGAATATGTTTGTCTTCCGTTCCTTCTATCATATTGATGCAGAAGAAGTTCTCGCCGTTTATATCGGTTGTGAATATTATTATGACCACCGACTTGACTGATCCCGTTTTGCTGCGGACATAGGAGTTTAGCTTTTTGTATATGTTCATTTCTATGGAATCGAGTTCTTTATTGAAATCGTCTATCCCGACAGGAGCGATGAGTTTTGTTATGTTACTTCCGATTATATTTTCTTTCTCATATCCGAAAAAAGTGGGGGTGTTTTCCCCTACTGCAGACAAAATGGTGCCGTCTTTGCGGACAATCATAAAAATTCGTTGAGGCATTAGTTCAGAGAGTACATCCATAAAAATTACCTTATTCTAATCACCTGAATTTTCCATGGTTTTTTCCATAGTTATTCTCAGCTCATCGGGTGCAAACGGTTTTTGTAAATAATTATCGCATCCCGCCTCGAATGCGTTGATTTTTAGTTTCTCATCTGCAAACCCGGTCATGATAACGCATAACAAATCGGGAAATTGTTCTTTTATATTTTTTATTACGGTCAACCCGTTTATTTCAGGCATACTGATATCCACAAAAACGATATCGTACATATTTTCTTCACGGACGCTTTTCTCGATTTGTTCTACCGCTTCTAAGCCTGAGTCTATTATATCCACATCGTATCCCCACGCTTTCATCAGACGGCTGATTGTGCGTAGAAGAAAAACCTCATCATCTATTATTAGTACTCTCTTTGATGCAGACATTAGCTTTCCTCCAACGAGTAAAACACGTTTAAACTAGATAAAATCATTCTCCACGGTAGATATTATCGGCAAGAAAATATAAATATAAACATATGTAGCGTATTTTTTTATTTGGAGTTAAGAAAATGTTGTTAATTAATGGAGGTAATGGGGATATTCCGATCGATTTTTATCTCTTTAGGTGATACATTCGCTCTGTAAGCTAATATTTCAACGCCGTTTAGAAAAGATTTTTTCAACAGGTCAGAGTATTCGGGATCAATCTCATAAGCGGGTCTGAAAGAAGAACAATCAGATCTTTGTATTACGAACAACATGACGCATCGAGCACCGCTTTTTCTTAAATCTATTAAGGTTTTCAGATGTTTTTGTCCGCGACTGGTGACTGCGTCAGGGAAGAGGGCGACTTTGTTTTCGACAAGTGTTACGTTTTTTACCTCAACATAGCATAATCGGTCTGTTTGGGTCAGCATGAAATCCAGTCTTGAGTTGTCTGAACATTTAACTTCTCGTTTTAGTGATATAAAATCGGAGAGTTCCTCTATTTTGCCCGATACGATCCCTTCTTCGGCTATTTTGTTTGTCCGCATAGTGTTTATCCCTATCCAAACGTTATTATTTTGAACCATCTCTAAAGTATGTGGATATTTCCTTTTTGTGGAATCACTGAGAGAGAGCATGACAAGGTTTTTGTCTAGTGATATACCCCTCATGCTACCTGTGTTGGGGCAGTGGGCTGTTATGGGGGTATCCGTGTCATCAAGTTTCACGTCGCACAAGAAACGTTTGTAGCGTTTTAGTATTGTCGCCTGATACAGAGTAGGTAATTTCATACTCCGATCTTCTTATATATCATCTCATAAATAGGTAGGTTTTGGGCGATGAACCTGTCTTGAAATGTTGTTGTAGGTAGATCAATATCGTTTGTTTTGACGCCGGAAAATATATAGCTTTTATCTAAGGTTTCTTTTACTTTTTGAGCGTATTTTTGAACATCGGTCACAATTCTTAAAACGGAGTTATTTTTCAGAATCGTATGTGCCGATAGAATAAACTCGGTTGTCAAAAGCCGATTTTTTTCATGTTTTCCTTTTTGCCACGGATCGGGAAAATTTACGAACAAACGGTCGATAGATTCAGGAGAAAATAGATACTTTATAGCCATAGATGCGTCTGTGCTGATAATATATGTGTTTTTTAGCCCGAGTTTCGTTATCTTTTTTTTCATTCGATGGTATCTGCTAAGGTTATGTTCTATTCCTATAAGGTTGATTTCAGGATAGGTTTTAGCGAGTGATAGAAAAAATTTACCCACTCCAAACCCGATTTCAATCCACACGGGATAATCATTTTTGAATATTTTCTCTATACCGATCTGTTTTGTAAACGTTCTTACAACTATTTCAGGATAACGTATTGTGTTCTCAGACATAAAATCTTTTCCATAAAAAACTTTATTTTATAAACGATAACTGGCAGGATATTATAAATAGCAATAGATTATATCAAGATATTTATGGAATTTTTTTGAAAGGAAGAGGTATACAATGAATTTGACGGTTCTTTTAATGCTTGTGGGATTGGTTTCTGGATACTCTAGCGGATTATTGGGGATAGGAGGGGGTGCTATATCTGTCCCGGCGTTTGTTTTGTTACTCGGTATGGATCCGAAAATCGCTGTGGGGACATCTTTGTTTGTGATTGTACCGACCGCTTTGATCGGGTCGATCGTACATTTGAGGTCTGGTAATGTGAGAATATCTTATGCGTTAGCTTTTTTATCATTGTCGCTGATAGGATCGTTTTTAGGAGCGAAGACCGCTACTTTAATCCCAAAAGATGTTTTACAGAAGATTTTCGCGGTACTATTTTTGATTATTGCCGTAAAAATGTATTTTGGAAAATAGCTTATGAATCTGAAAAGATTGTTATCAAAAGAAACAATATATTTTTTGATGGTGGTTTGTGTATTGGTTTGCGTGAGAGCGGTTTATTACAAACAGACACATTTCTCGCCGGGATTGAGGATACTGAGCTATACGGGCGATCAGGGGTTTTATCGTCAGTCGGCGAAGAGGTTTGCCTCGGGCAATTGGATCATCAAAAAGGGTGACATTTCTAGAGGACCGGGTTACATATATTTTCTGGGATTGATCTATAAGTTATCGGGTAACAGTTATACTGTTGTCAGGTTTATTCAGCATTTTTTGGGGATTTTATCGGGTATTTTTATCTTCCTTTTGGGTAAACGCTTGTTCAATCGGAAAACCGCTTTTGTAGCGGTATTTCTGTATGCGTTTTATTTTCCCGCCGTTTGTTTTGAGGGGACATTTTTGATGGCGTCTTTTCTGACATTTCTTTTGACATTAGGGTTATGGTGTTTCATCAAGGCATTTCAAGATGGTATCAAGAAATTTTATTTCTTGTCAGGTTTGGTATACGGTTGGGCTTTTTTGTGTAGACCGAATAATATTTTGTTACCGATTTTTCTCGTAATATATTTGGTGGTAAAAAGAGTCAATATTAAATCGATATGTTGTTTTTTGACGGGGTTATTTTTGTTGTTTTCGCTGTTGACGGTTCGTAACTATTTTGCGGGGGGTGAATTATTTAATGTAAGCACACAGGCTGAATACGTGATTTTGTCGTCTCATTATCATGACGCAGACGGCATAACTTGGCAAAGACCCGATTTCGAAAAAATACAAAAGATAGCTGAAGAATCGAAAGAAAATAAATTCGCGTTCACAAATTTTATCATTTCAGACATATATTGGCATTTTCCCCGATGGATCAAATTGCAATTTTTTAAACTGTACGCTTATTTTTTTGGTTTTGAGTTTTCTCAATTCATAAAGTTTTCTATCTTAAAAGAAAATATACCGCTTTTGAATGCGCCGTATATTCCGTTTGGGGTACTCTCTTCTCTCGGTTTGTTGGGATTGTTTATGGTTTTTAGAAATAGAAGGTCTAATAAGATTATTGTGGGCTACTTCTTTGTGATGGTGTTCGGCACGGTAATCTTTTATATAGCGTCTAGGTTTAGACAGCCTGCGGTACCTCTGTTTTGCTTGTTCGGGGGGTATGCTATATCGGGATTGCCGGGATATTTTCGATCACTTGGTTTGAAAGGTCGGATAGGTTTGCTGGTCGTCTTTTTCGCAATACTGATGTCTTTAAATTGGGTTCCGAAAAAAGAGGCGTTCAGGCGGGAATTCGATAAAGATTACCTGTTTCATCATCATAACATGGATCTATTTTCAGAGCCCGGGGTGATAGATCAGTTGACCGCTTTTTTTAAGCAAGACCCTACGTCGTCAAAATTGGCGATGTATATTGGGTTTGCGTATTTTAAACAAAAAGATCTGAAAAACGCGATCCATTGGTTGGAAAGAGCGATGGTTATGGGCGGTAGATCTATTTTGTCGGCTTCTATTTTGGGACAATCGTATGTTTTGGCTGGCGAGTGTAATAACAAAACTGTACGACTGCTTAAATCGGTATTAAAAGACGAGCCTGGTAACATAGAAGCCGGTAACGCTTTGGCATATTGTTATTTGAATCTTGGACAGGATAGAAAAGCGATTGAAATATGGCGGAAAAATACGAAACTTTTCCCTTATGATTTTGTGGCATATTACGGTTTAGGGATTTATTACGAAAAAAGAGGTGATTTTAAGAGAGCGTATGAGAAACTGGAGAAAGCTTTACGAATAGCTCCTAAATCAAAATCGATATTGTGTGCCGTGGAACGTGTCGAATCAAAAATAAGGAAACCAAATAAATAGTAGGTAGACGGTAGATGAACTTCGATAAAAAAACGGTTCAAAAAGTTTTATTTATTTCACTTGTTTTGATAATGGCGGGATTGCGTATTTTATATCTTGTTCAGTCTCAGAATAACCCCGGGTTTAGGTCGTTTATGTTCCCTGACGATCAGGAATACTATCATAGGATGGCTCAGTCTGTTTCAGGCGGTAACCTTCTTGTGTGTGACGGTAATATTACTAGAGGCACGGGGTATATCTATTTTTTAGGATTGTTGTATAAGTTGTCATCGAATAACACTATTTTTGTTAGATTGATACAGTTTATATTGGGGATTTTGTCGGGAATTTTTCTCTATTTTATCGGCACCCGTATGTTCGGAGCGGTTGTGGGGTTGGTCTCGTGTGCACTGTACACCTTTTATCTGCCTGCGATCTGTTATGAGGGAGCGCTCCTTATGACAAGTTTGATTACTTTTTCTATGACGGCAGGTTTTTTCTGTTTTATAAAAGGGTTGCGAAAAGAGAAAACCAATTATCTTTATTTGGCAGGTTTTTTCTATGGAGTGGCTTTTTTATGCAGACCGAACAGCCTATTGCCGGTTTTGTTTTTACTGGGATATTTGTTATTTAATCGGATAGGTGGTAGGGCGGTATTAAAGTTTCTACCTTTGTTTTTGCTACTTTACGGTTTGATAATTTGTAGAAATTATCTTGCGGGTTCAGATCTGTTCAATATTACGGATCAGGGTAAATTAGTCTTAATATGCGGACATTTTCATGATTCTGAAGGAATTGGATGGGATCGTTCACGGATGGAGACGGAAATAATCGATAAATCAGGGGACAACTTTTTTAAGTTTGTCGCTATTATCGGTGAGGATATACGTACACACCTGTCTCATTGGGTTTGCCAGCAGTTTCGCAAACTGCACGCGTATTTTTTCGGATACGAGTTTTCGCAATTCATAGATGTTTATCTATTGAAGGAAACTGTTCCTATGCTTAGGTATCAGGTTGTTGTGTTCGGATTAATATCACCGCTTTGTCTTTTGGGTCTATTTTTATTGATGGGGGGGAGCGGGCAAAAAAAGAACGGTTTGTTGGTGGGATATTTTCTTTTGAATATGGTATCGGTGGTGATGTTTTACGTAATTGCTCGGTTTCGTCAGCCGTCGATTCCGATAATTTGTCTTATCGCGAGTTATTTTCTTTGCAGTATTCCGACTATTTTAAGAAGCGGATGGGTTAGGTGTGCGGGTATTATTTTGTTATCGGTTGTACTGTTTTGGGGGATGAACTATAAATCGAAATGGCGGTCTTTTCATAAAATATTCTGGCATATTTCCTTATATAATCGAGCGTTGTTATATCTTGAACAGGGTGACTATGACAAAGCCGAAGAAGATTTAAAACAGGGTATGAAACTAGATTATTTTGCATCTAAATTGCCATTCTATTTTGGTGTGATTTGTGTAAAAAGGAATAAGATAAAAACAGCACTGCGATATTTTTATCAAGCGAGAACTAGAGGCGAATGTACGCCGGAATTGTTTAAGTGGTTGGGGTTGTGCCATAAGTTTTTGGGGCAGTACCCTAATGCGATAAGATTTTTTCGGCGCTCAATCGATCTGAAACCGGATCAGCTTGACATTTTAAACTCTTTAGCGGATCTTTATCTGAAAACAGGAGACGAAAAACAAGCGCTTAATGTATGGATTCTAGCATTAAAAAGATACCCCTCGAATAGTTCTATAAATTATAATCTAGGATGTTATTACGCAAAGAATAACAATCCCGAAGAAGCATACAAATATTTCTGCGCAGTCAATAAAATAGATCCTAATTTTAAAAATATCGCCGTGTTACTGAAAGATGCGAGAGAAAAAATATCTAACAAATAGGTGTCAAATGCGTAAAAAACAGATAGTTATTATCGGTAATAGCGATGCCGATAAGGATGTCTCTAAAATAGCTTATGATTTGGGTAGGGCTGTTGCCGAAAGAGGTTTTGTGCTGATAACGGGTGGCAAGACAGGTGTCATGGAATCCGCTTCAAAAGGTGCGATGGAGTCGGGGGGTATTGTGGTAGGTATTTTGCCGGGAACAGGTTTTGACGAGGCTAATCGGTTTTGCGATATAGTTTTGCCTTCAGGGATAGGGTACGCTCGCAATTTAACAAATGTACTTGCGGGAGATTTGGTTATAAGTGTTGGCGGTGGTGCGGGTACTTTGTGTGAGTTGACGTATGCTTGGAAATTTAACAGAAGAATCGTTGCTTGCAGTTTCTCCGGCGGAGTGAGTGCGGATGTTGCGGGCACAAGGCTGGATTCCAGAAGAGAAGAGCCGATCATCGATGCTAAAACTGTCTGTGATATTTATTCAGAACTGGATTTGTTGGTGTGATTAGTCTATTTTTTGATAAATAGCTATCAGGGATAACCCGAAAGGCAAGGTTATTTTTGGCAGAAAATATCTCTCTGATGCGAACAAGTGTTCTAAAAAGGTGTTTATCGGTTTTGGGGGAACGGTTAGGTCGCCGGGGTGGTTTTTTTTGGGAAACAGTTTTCCTAATATTCGGATAACGGCTATCATAGGAAATAGCCAAAAATTGTAGTGAGACAAAATTATTTTCGATAACTTGTTATCGGTTAAAACTGTATGGAGTTGTTTTTTTGTATACCTCCTTTTATGATGATGAAACGCGTCTCTTTTTGTGTACAAAAACGGGTATGCGGGTACAGTCAACAACATGAGCCCGCCTTTTTTTAGTAGGTTCGATACGTTTTTGACGGTTTTATGATCGTCTTCGATATGCTCTAGTACGTCAGACATTAAAACCATATCGAACGAATTTTTCGGTAGAGCTATTTTATCGGGTAGAGAGCCGATTACGATTTTTATATTCCTTTTGGCGCAGTAGTTTTTCGCATCTTGCGAGATATCCATGCCGATTGCATCGTAATGTTTCCTTATTTCAAACAGATTTGCTCCGCATCCGCAACCGAGATCGGCTATTTTTGCTTCACGGTTTTTGTAAAAAAACAGATCTATCAAATACAACAATATTTTTCGTCTTGCCACAAACCACCAATGGTGGGTTTCCATTTTGAACATTTCATCGTACAGTTTTTTTTCCATAACCGTTCTTTCAAAAAAATGATAATTTTTCCCAAAGTAACCATCGTAAAATAAGAGTAGTTTTTTTTCAACATAATACTGTATCGTCAGATCTCAAAATTCAGTATATACTCTATATTTTCGTGGGTATTTTTTTTGATTTCCAGGGTGGTTTTTATATTTTGTAGAGGAATTTCCGTCGGGGCAAAAAAATCTTGTTCCGATGAAGAAGGGTATCCGATGGTCATTGTGATTCTTTTTGGATTTTGTACGGTATGTATGTAGATGGAGCTATTTTTGTCGGTGGGGATTTTATCGCATATATGCAGTAATAGGTTTATTATCAGACTTTCAAGTTTGCATAGGTCTGTCTGAAACCTTACGATATTATCGTCAAAATTTTTTTTCAGAGAAATCCGTTTTATACGGTTGTTTATCAGTATGAGGCAGTTTTCTATCACATCGTTCAGGTTTATTTTATCTGCTATATAGTGTGGCGGACGGTTGGACATGATGTTCAGATTTTTTATTACGGATATGACTGTATCGAAACCTGTGTTTATCTCAGACAGAACATCGTCCAGATCGTTTTCCAGAAAATCGATTAAAGCGGGATCGGTTATAGATTCTTTCAATTTCAGCAATTGTGTGTTACATGATTGTATGAAATGGGATAAAGTTTTAAAATTTATATCCATTCCTGTGAGGGGGGAGTTTATATCGTGGAGTATATTGCCAAGCAAAGAGGCGATGATCGTTGATCGATCGGTGTCGCAGATTTTTTCTATAAATTTTCGGTTATCCATATCTATTCCGCAAAATATATTACAAGGTTACCTTACAGTTTATCGGTCTAATGTCGTCTTATTTAATTAAATTAGTAATTTTTTTTAAAAGAATCGTGGTAAAATAGTTTTGGTCTGTAATAGAATCGGGGGTTTAGTCGGGGGAAATATGTCGGTTAGTGTGATTATACCATTATATAATAGACAAAATTTGATCGCAAGAGCGATCGATTCGGTTTTATGTCAAGATTATCATGATTTTGAGCTGATTGTAGTTGATGACGGATCTGATGATAATGCGGGTTGTGTCGTCAAAGCGTTCAGCGATGATAGAATCAGATACGTTCGCCAAGACAACCGAGGCGTCAGTAGTGCTAGAAATCATGGTGTTAAATTGAGTAAATATGATTATATAGCGTTTTTGGATTCAGATGATGAATGGTTGCCCCGTAAACTTGCGCAACAGGTTTCTCTTTTGGCGGATAGCGCACGGAGAATCTGTTATACGGGAGAAAGTTGGATAAGGAATGGGCGAGAGTTTAATCATAAAAAATCTCTCAAAAAATTTTCAGGCAAGATTTTTAAAGAGTGTCTGGCGGATTGTTTTATAGGGTGTTCCACCGTATTGATGGAAAAATCTTTGTTTTGGGAGATGGGTGGATTCGATGAGACATTGCCTGTATGTGAAGATTATGATTTATGGCTGAAAATTTCGTCTAGGTATCCGGTTTCGCTGATAAATGATCGTTTGATCAGGAAATATGGAGGTCACAAAGACCAACTTTCGACTAAAATATGGGGGCTTGATAGGTTCAGGTTAAGATCGATTTATAACATTATGTCGAGTGGAAGACTCAATTTTGATCAAATGTCGGAGGCAAGAAGAGTGTTTATAAAAAAAACTCTCATTGTGGCTGGCGGGTCTCTTAAACATGGTCGATACAAGGAATTTGCGTACTATTTAAGTTTGCTTAAAACACAACCTGCGTTGGAGATTTAATAATTATGAGTAATTTGTGTCGTATAAAATTATCACAGATTGATTTTGATGATAAAAGGTATTGTTTCTCTTATCCTTCACAAAGCGATAGCCTCAAGCGGTTTATTGAGAAATCGGGGGTTATTTCTCCGTTGATCGTAAAAGAAAAAGGCGGTAAATATTCGCTGGTATCAGGGTTTAGGCGATTTAGGGCAGTGGCTGATTTAGGGGTAGATTCGGTTCCTGTTCAGGTAACGGATAAAGACGATTTTGAGTGTTTTGAGACGGCTGTTCTCGATAACCTGTCTACACGGAAACTTAATCTTTTTGAGGTAAGCGATATTTTGTCAAAATTGTCAAAAGTTTTTAAAATACAGATTGATCGGATATTGACAGACTATATGCCTTTATTTGGCTATAACTCATACAAGAAAACTTTGGATCGGTTAATTTCTCTTACCGAGTTGAGCGAAAAGCAAAAAGAAGTTCTTTTTAAAAACAATATCGAGTCGGAAAAAATTTTGCTTTTGCCTGATCTGGATATAGTGGTGTTGGATAATATGATCGGTTTACTGGTAGATTTAAAACCGGGGTTGAATAAGTTCAAACAGATAATAGAACTGTTTCTTGAAATTTCTCAACGGGAAGGGCTGAGATGTTCTGATCTGTTTAAAGATAAAGAAGTCGATTCTATTTTATCCGATAAAATCCGTACATCGTCGCAGAAACTCAATCATTTAAGGACCTATTTATCTGCCCGTCGTTTCCCTACGGTATCGAAAAAAGAGTCTGAATTTGGAAAGAAATTAGCGAAACTAAACATTCGCAACGATATAAGATTGACGCCGCCGCCTTCTTTTGAAGG
This sequence comes from uncultured bacterium, assembly GCA_964522245.1. Taxonomy (GTDB): domain Bacteria; phylum Auribacterota; class Auribacteria; order Auribacterales; family Auribacteraceae; genus CAZFUR01. The sequence goes on from CAZFUR010000004.1 coordinate 17,093, forward strand.
GAAATTTTTTGATCTTAGTTTCAGATTTAAAAACAGGCAGGAGTTGAAAGAGTATGTTCGACAATTATCCACTCTTTCTGAAAACGAGGGATTAGATGAGGTCATAGATTTTTGTAATTTGTAAAAAGGTGGTTTATGGATAGATTTGTGCCTGAGAAAATAGTTGTTGAGACTTCTATAAAAAAGTTGCCGTACACACAAAAGATATTGAGTGGACTTGAGGGTGTGCCTGTTGAGTTTATAGAAGATGTGAATTTGTTGAAGAAGAATTCTGCTCGAACTTTTAGACACAAGACTCTTCTGATAACCGATTATAAAGGGGATCTGATAAAAAAGTGTCCCGGTTCAAAAGGTGTTTTGTGTTGTAACTATTATGTAGCGAACCTTGTGAATGGTTGTCCTTTTTCTTGTTCGTATTGTATTTTACAGGATTACCTTAACTGCTCTTCAGTGATGGTGTGTGCGAATATAGATAAATTTTTCGATGAATTGGATTCTTTTGTCAAAGACGGAAATGTTTTGAGGCTTGGCACGGGAGAGCTTGCGGACAGTTTGGCTTTTGATGATATTTTGAGCCTTACCGATCAGTTAATCTCCCGAATAAAAAAATATCCGAATGTTTTTTTAGAGTTAAAAACAAAATCTGATTGTGTGGGTAACCTGCTCAAGCATGATCCGTCCGATTCGATTATCGTAAGCTGGTCGCTCAATCCGTACGAGATTGTGCGGTCGGATGAGTCGGGCAGTGCCACAATTGACCGGCGTTTAGATGCAGCGAAGAAGATAATCAAACGAGGCTATAAGGTTGCTTTTCATTTTGACCCG
>CAZFUR010000005.1:0-17703 GCA_964522245.1 uncultured bacterium
GGGTCAAGAATCCGACCCGATTCTTTTTGTAAATGCGCAGGTTGAGTCAAAATAAAAAGCTCGTTGATCGAACCTGAATCTATACCCGCAACATAACCCATATCCATACCCATACGTAACGCCGATAAAAGAGTTATCGTCTCTTTAGACGATATCACATGAGCATTCGCTAAAATTCCATACGCCCTGCCAACCCTGTCTTTAACTATCTCTTCACTTTTCTTGCGAAGTATTTCTCTTGAATTACGTTCATGTTCCGCAACCAAATCCAAAACACCCGTTATATTAGATATAATATCCTTCTCCGGTTTACCCAAAGTAGCTTGGTTAGATATCTGAAACAGATTACCCAAAACATCCGATCCCTCACCGTAAAAACCACGAACAGTCAAACCCAATTTTATCGTAGCCTGCATAACCTTATTGATAAGTTCCATCATAACCAAACCGGGCAGATGAAGCATAACAGATGCCCTCAAACCCGTCCCCACATTAGTCGGACAAGCGGTAAGATATCCAAACGATGGCGAATAGGCAAACTCCAGATATTTCTCCAACTCGGAATCAACCTCATTTATCAGCTCCCAACACTCGCCAAGCCTGAACCCCGACTTCAAAACCTGTATCCGAAGATGATCCTCCTCATTTATCATAACCGCAATATCTTGATGTTTACTAATCGCAACCGCGCAACCCGGTCGATCAATCAGATGCTCTTTGCTTATCAAATGTCTTTCCAGAAGTATCTGTTTGGCAAGATCATCAAGATCATCCATTTTGACTATCGCACCTTTTTTGAAAAACGATGTTTTTTCTAAAGCGTCTATTACCTTATTCATAACGTCTGTGTTGCTTGAGGTCTCACCTCTATGAGGGAAAGGTATCCCTTTTATATTCCGAGCTAACCTTATCCTTGAACTTATAACAATATCATTGCTAGGTCCGTCGCCGCGCAACCATTCGCTTTGTGAATTAAAAATACTCTCCAAACTCATATTAATTATCCATTATTTTTTATTTGAGTCTCAATATCTCTGATTTCATCTCTCAATACTGCCGCCTTCTCATACTCTTCCGAATCAACGAGTTTCCTCAACCTTTCGCGAGCCTCGGCAAGTTTATCCTCAAGAGAAACAACATCCTGACCATTAGGCGACTCTTTACTTTTCTTTTGTTTCATAGACACCCCACCACCTAATTTTTTGCCCTTATGCTGTGTATTTTTATGAATCGATTTTAACAAGGATTCCAAAGGTTCCTTAAACGTCTCGTAACATTCGCTACACCCGAACCGACCTCGTTTCCTGAAAGAGGAAAAACTCAGACCACAACACTCACATACAGGATCATGCGATTTATGATCTTCACTGACAACCTCCGCCAACCCGGATAACAAATCCGATATAGAAAAAGGAGACTGTACCCCTATCCCTTTTGCCTTAGCGCATTCCTCACACAAATCCATCTTAACCATCTGGTTATGCACAATCTCCGTATAATGAACAGTGGCTTCTTTTTTATTACATATGTCACATAACATAATAAGCGATCCTTTCAAATAAAATCAGACTGTGTCTATATTCTATCCCCATGACCAATTTTACATCAATCTGCCATCAACCATACTATACTTCTTAGAACCTATCTGCGCCAAATCCTTGTTGTGTGTCACAACAACCACCGAATATCCTTCACTATTCAAACTCTTAAGCAATGAAACTATCCCCTCACTCGATTCACTATCAAGATTACCCGTAGGCTCATCTGCCAAAATCACATCGGGACCATTGATTAAAGCACGCGCTATTGCGACTCGTTGCTGTTCTCCACCGGACAACTCAGAAGGTCGATGCCCCAACCGATGCCCCAACCCGACTTTATCTAGCAATTCTTTAGCCAATTTCTCTTTTTTATTGATATCAAGACCATTTTTATTAATCAAAGCAGGCAGTAACACATTCTCAAGCGAACTGAATTCAGGCAACAGATGAAAAAATTGAAAAACTAATCCGATCGCAGTATTGCGTAACAAAGACTTCTCTTTATCACTGAGGAGCGCTTGATCCATCCCCCTAAAGAAAAGCCTGCCACTTGTCGGTTTATCCAATAATCCAAACAAATGCAACAACGTACTTTTACCGACACCGGATGCACCCGATATTGTAACAAAGTCCCCATACTCAACGCTAACAGTAATTTCTTTTAAAATTCTCAGCTCAGAAACACCGTTGCCATAGCTCTTACAAAGATCTTCAGCCCTTATTATAACCTTCTTATCGTCTGTTTCGGATTTATTATTAGAGATCATATCTATTCGTACCGTAACGCCTCCACAGGGTTCAGGATTGACGCTTTCCAAGCAGGATAAACAGCGGCAAACACACTTATCATAATAGCACTCAATGCTATCAAAGAAACACTAAAGGGCGATATATATGCAGGAATCTTATCAAATAGATATATATCTTTTGGAAATACCTCGAAGCCGAATATTTTAGATACCGTATCGGCAATAAGGTCTATATACCTAATAATTACCCCACCCGAAACAACACCCATAACCGTACCGAAAACTCCGACAAAAAAACCTTGATACAAAAATATCCTCATGATGCTAAACCTTGAAGCACCTATCGATTTAAGTATCCCGACATCTTTCGTCTTCTCCATCACCGTCATGACCAAGGTACTGGAAATATTGAACGCCGCAATAATTATCGCCACCACCAATATGATAAACATTACAACTTTCTCCGTTCGGATCGCTCTGAATAAATTTATATTTCGTTCCAACCATGTACGAGCGTAATACGGATACCCCAATTCTCTGGTAATTTTAGTTTTCATATCGACTGATCGGTCAAAATCATATAATTGAATGTTTATGCCCGACACATTACTCACTCCTAAAAATTTTTGGTATGTACTCAACGGTATATAAACAAAACTCATATCAAAATCATACAACCCTGAAGAGAAAATACCTTCAACCTTACACTTAAGTTCTCGTGGAATAAGCCCAAAAGAAGTAGCCGATTTAGTAGGGATATTTATCACGATAACGTCACCGACAACTATCCCAAAATACCTCGCCAGCTCGCTCCCAATCAAAACACCTTTAGCTGATATTTTATAGTTCCCTTTTTTGACATATTTTTTTAGATCGGATACACCATCTTCAAGTTCGGAATCAATCCCTTTAAGAACAACTCCTTTGCCTCCTGAACGTGTTCTGATAAGCGCTTCACCGATCAAAAACGGAGCCGTTGCCTTGATATTATCCAGTTTCCTAATCTTATCCATCAAAATTTCGTAAGAATCAATACCGCCTCCCATACGATTCTCCAACGTGATATGTGAATTCATACTCACCATCTTCTCTTTTAGGTCTTTCTCAAACCCATTCATGACACCGATAACCACAATCATCGTCATGACTGATATAGCTATACCCAAAAGAGAACATACCGTAATGAAAGGCACAAACTTCTCACGCCGTTTTGACGTAAGGTAACGTAACGTTACAAAAGCCTCATATTTTAGAAATTTGATATTCATTTTTATGAACTAAACTGTTCAGGTTTAAGTTGCGGAAACAAAATAACGTCCCTTATAGAATCGGAATCGGTCAACGCCATAACAAGCCTGTCTATTCCGATACCCAGCCCACCCGCAGGCGGCATACCGTACTCCAAAGCCCTGACAAAATCTTCATCCAGCTGTTTCTTGTCGTCTGCTCCATCCAGTTGACAGATAAAACGTTTTCTCTGTTCGATAGGATCATTCAACTCAGAATAGGCATTCGCCAATTCCTGCCCTCTTACGAACAACTCGAACCTAGCCGTCAGAGAACTATCACCGTCACAAGTTTTAGCAAGAGGACACAAACTTGCGGGATAATGTGTCACAAAAGTAGGTTTATATAGATTAGGTTCAACTAAAACTTCAAACACATGACATAAAATCTGGTCTCTGGTCATACCGTCTTCTATATCTATCTTAAGACCGCGCGCCGACTCTTGCGGATTATCCACACTGGTAAAATCTATTCCGCACGCCTCAATGACAGAATCTTTCAGCGTCACTCTATCCCAAGGCGGTGTAAAATCCAGCTCCTTACCGTCTTTCATTTTTCTCTTGGTAGCACCCCATACCATTTCCGCCAGACCACTTATCAACTCCTCCGTTAAATCCATCATAACTTCATAATCAGCATAAGCCTGATACACCTCTAACATCGTAAATTCGGGGTTATGACGCCTTGAAATACCTTCATTTCTGAAATTTCTATTCAGCTCGTAGACCCGCTCCAGACCACCGACAATCAATCTTTTCAAAAAAAGTTCGGGAGCTATCCTTAGATACAAAGGAACACCCAAAGCATGATGAAACGTCTCAAAAGGACGGGCAGTCGCGCCACCTGCTATATGTTGCATCATAGGCGTTTCCACCTCAAGAAAATCTTTGCCGTCAAAAAACGATCTAATCTGCCTGACAATTTTACTGCGAAGGATAAAAACATCTTTTACGTCATCATTTACTATAAGATCAACATATCTTTGCCTATATCTGGTTTCCACATCTTTCAGCCCATGCCATTTCTCAGGCAAAGTCAAAAGAGATTTGCTTAAAACGGTAAAATCTTCCACTCTAGTTGTAGGCTCACCTTTGTGAGTTAAAAAAGTTGTACCTTCAACTCCGATTATATCTCCCACCTCAAGATTATCTATAATCTCAAATTTCTCGTCACCGACTATGTTTTTTTTGACATAGATCTGCATTTTGCCGGAAATATCTTTAAGATCCATAAAAACACTTTTGCCGTGACCTCTGTAAGCCATTATTCTACCGGCAAACTTTACAGTCTCGTCCTCTTTGAAATCATCTTTGATCCGGGCAATTTTACTATCGTAGTCATACCGACCCCCAAAAACATTAACACCCAACTGCTCAAGTTTTTGCATTTTACTCAATTTCTGCTGATAAAAAGTACCCCTATCTTCACTCATGATCTAAAATCTCTCTTTATTTTGATAATTATTCTTCGATTAAAAACACAGATAGTAACTTATTTTGAATCAGTTTTAAACAGTTTTCTGACGAAACGGCTACTTATTTTGATCATGCGGTTTTTTCATTTTTCTCATTTTAAGAAACGCCTCAATGAACTGATCTAAATCACCGTCCATAACGGCAGACACATTGCCCGTCTCGACTTTTGTCCTGTGATCTTTCACCATAGAATACGGATGCATCACATACGACCTTATTTGACTACCCCAAGCAATATCATCTTTCTCACCATACTCTTTGAGAATTTTATCACGGTTTTCCTGTTCATACTTCTCAAACAGTTTCGATTTGAGGATCTTCATGGCGAAACTTTTGTTCTTGTACTGGGAACGCTCATTTTGACACTGCACCACTATTTTTGTGGGCAGATGTGTTATCCGAACAGCCGAATCGGTCACGTTCACATGCTGACCACCGGCACCGGAAGACCTGTAAGTATCGATTCTGAGGTCTTTCTCATCAATCTCTATTTCCACATCATCGTCTACCTCCGGAATTACATCCAAAGAAGCAAACGACGTATGACGACGTTTATTTGAGTCGAACGGCGATATCCGCACCAACCTGTGAACACCTTTTTCAGCCTTAAGGTAACCGAACGCATAATCTCCCTCAACCAGAAAAGTAATACTTTTTATGCCTGTTTCCTCACCTGAAATTATATCGGTAACCGTTACCTTAAAACCCTGCTTCTCAATCCAACGATTATACATCCTATTGAGCATAGCAACCCAGTCACAGGCTTCTGTTCCACCGGCACCTGAATGAATGGTGACAATTGCGTTACTTATATCATGTTCACCACCGAGCATTTTTTTGAACTCAAGTTTACGCAACATCTCCTCCGCCGAATCCAACTCTATCCGCAAATCGTCAAATATGCTCTCATCTTCCTCAACCTCGGCAAGTTCCAGCAATGATTCTATCTGTTCACACAACTTGTTAGCTTCATTCCACGGCTGAACCCACGCTCTTAGAACTTTCGCTTTTTCTATGAATTTTCTAGCCGACTCTTGATCGTCCCAAAACGAGGAATCCTCCATCCTAGACTCTATTTTAGACAGATCTTCGGTCATTCCGGCAAGGTCAAAGATACCTCCATAACTGGGTTAACCGTTCTTTCTTATCAGCAAGATTTTCTTTTAACTCATCAAGCATTTAATCTCCTCCTAACCAAGAATTTTCTCAAAGAATATACAAAAGATATCATAAAAAGTAAAAGATAAACATTAAAACTAGCCTTGCCGATCAGATCTCCGTGAATCGTATAAAAGGTATTGACGGCAGATCGGTTTTTCGGAACTTTGGCAATCATGAACCCCTCTTCAAAGATAAGAGAACCGTTTTTACCGTGAAAACACTCGCTTTCGCCGTCTGGCAACACATAACCTGTAACACCTGTATTCGAACACCTAACATAGCTTATACGATTCTCTATCGCTCTTAAGGTTGCCATATCAAAATGTTGATACGGTGCACCGCTTTTCATGTACCATGCATCGTTTGTGATGTTTAAGACAAAATCAGCACCGATTTTCGGAATATTTCTTATCAGGTCAGGAAAAATATCCTCAAAACAGATCGAAACCCCAAATTTAAAATCTTTAATATCAAAAATATCCACACCGTCGCCAAAACTGAAATCCTCAAACGGTACCACCGATTCCAAAGACGGAAACAGTCGCTTTAAAAATTTTCTATTTGGAATATACTCACCATAAGGAACAAGATGTATTTTGTCGTACGCCCGAACTTTCTCTTCATTAGGTTTAACATAATAAGCACTATTATAATAAAAGTAGTTGCCTTTATCGATTTTAAGTCTGTTGCCACCAAACAAAATGGGTATTTTTAGTTCTTTTATCAAACTGAACACAGCATATGTGGATTTCTCATCATACTGAAAAAAACCGGGCAAACTGCTCTCCGACCACACTATCAGATCGGGATTTTCCTTTGCGGCAGATTCGGTCAGTTTTTTATATTTTGCTATAATTTCGTCTTTAAAAGATTCATCCCATTTTTGGCATTGAGAAATATTAGCCTGCAACAAGGCAATTCTCACACATTCAGACCGCTCATCAGGTTTGAACCTATCTTTAAGTTTGCGACCATGCAATCTTAGACAAAAAATAATCGCAAAAAACAAAACCAACCAAACAGTTGCGTAATAAACCGATCCGCCTTTGCGTCCAATCAAGATAGTTTTGACAAAATTATACACAACAGCGTTTCCCAAAACCAATAGAAAAGATAACCCCGCTACACCTGAATACTGCGCCAACTGAGATAGATAAGGATCGGGTAAAAACGCGTATCCCAAATTATCCCATGGGAAACCGGTCATAACGGAATTTAGCATATACTCGGAAAAACACCACGCAATAGGAGCCGTAAAAACAAAATTTAGACCCAACGATTTCTTAAACCAATTTATGGAGAAACAAAACAGACAAAGGTAAACCGACAAATACAATATTAGTAAAACCGTACCAATCCCTGTAACGTATACCAGCCAATAAACCAAACCTGAAAAAAAGACGACACCGAAAAAATATCCGATCAGAAAAGTCTTTTTCAAATTCTCTCCGTCTATCGCAAAAAAAACAGGCAACAGAACCACCCACACAATAGGATAAAACCTGAACGGAGCAAACAACAAAACAAGACAAACAGCACTTAGCAAAGCCAATAACAATTTAAAAACCATTGTCTTTTTTGATAAAAAACTCAACTTCCGCAACATTTCTTAAACTTCTTGCCACTCCCACACGGACAAGCCTCGTTTCTACCGACTTTCGGTACATTACGTTTAATAGGAGCTCTACTCAACCCACCCGAAGAACGAATCGCAGACCCCTGCGGAGAACCACCGCCGTCAGTCATCTGATCAAATATTGACGCTCCTTGAGCATCATAATGCGCATCCAACTCCGCAAGCATATTTCTTTGTTCATCAACCGGTATGAAAGAAGCCTTGAATATGGTTGAAACTATCTCATGCCTGATATCACTCATCAAGGACGAAAACATATGAAACGATTCCTGTTTGTACTCTATCAAAGGATCTTTTTGCCCGTAACTTCTATAACCGATATCATATCGTAGGTTATCCATTGCATACAAATGCTCTATCCACATTTTGTCTATGGTCTGAAGAGCTATCATCCCCTCCAGTTTACGCATTTTTTCCGGTGTCTCAAGAACCTCTTTTGAATCATAATTTTTCTTCAACCAATCCATCAAGAAGGTTTTTATCTCTTCTTGCGAATCCATTTTGTTTATCTGATTCAGGTCGATCGGAAACAAGAATGTTTCCGTCCACCAACAGACAAACTCATTAATCATCCAATTTTCTTTTTTCTCTTTTTGCGGCAAAAACTCGTCTAGTTTCTCCGTAACCGTTTCCTCAATCATGCCTAACATCATATTTTTTATATCTTCTGAAGCTAAGATTTTATTGCGGTATCCATACACAACTTCTCGTTGTTTGTTCATGATATCATCGTATTCAAGGGTATGCTTTCTGATAGAAAAGTTTCTCTGTTCGACTCTTTTTTGAGCCGTTTCTATTGCACGTGTTAGCAACGGATTAGTAAGCTCCTGCCCTTCCTCGACCCCCATTCTCTCCATTACACCAGATATCCTATCGGATCCGAAAAGACGCATAAGATCATCTTCGAGGGAAACATAAAACTTCGATGTACCGGGGTCGCCCTGCCGTCCCGCACGACCTCTCAACTGACGGTCTATACGACGGCTTTCGTGACGTTCCGTCCCTATAATATTCAATCCCCCATACATTTCTTTAAACTTATCTCCAAGAGATTTTTTGAGAACAAAATTTGAGTTTTTATCCCTCGGATCAATTTTTAAGACACCCTCTCCGAGTTTTATATCCGTACCACGACCGGCCATATTAGTAGCAATAGTCACCGCACCCATCTGACCGGCAACCGCCACAATTTCCGCTTCTTTTTCATGATATTTTGCATTCAAAACTTTGTGGGGAATTTTCCTCATTTTCAACATTCTGCTCAACAATTCCGACGTATCCACAGAAATAGTACCCACAAGAACAGGTTGCCCCCTCTTGTAACATTCAACCACTTCAAGAACTATGGCATTAAACTTCTCTCTTCTGGTTTTGTAGATAACATCGTCCATATCAAGACGACGAATCGGCTCGTTTGTCGGTATGACTACTACATCTAGATTATATATCTGACTAAACTCCTGAGCCTCTGTTTCTGCGGTACCTGTCATACCTGCAAGTTTTTCATACATGCGGAAATAATTCTGAATCGTTATAGTAGCGAAAGTTTGAGTTTCTCGTTCGATTTTGACTCTTTCTTTCGCCTCCAATGCCTGATGCAACCCGTCACTGAACCTTCTGCCCGGCATGAGGCGACCTGTGTACTCATCAACAATCATCACTCTATTATCCTGAACAACGTATTCCACATCTTTTTCAAACAGTGAATACGCCTTCAGCAGTTGAGATAGATTATGTATTTTTTCGTTACTTTCCTCATACCCCTTCTGCAATTCTCTCTTTTTAGCGTCTTTTTCGGTGGCAGACAAAGAGTCGTCTTCATCAATTTCTTGCGTACCGATTATGATATCGGGAATAATATATTCATCAGGATTAGACGGGCAAAACGCAATTCGACCTTTCTCAGTCAAATCTACCGAATGCGATTTTTCATCAATGACAAAAAACAGCTCTTCGAGAAGATCATAACTCTCCTGTTTTTTCATGTCACTCAACATTTCAAGTTCTGTTTTCTCAAAAATCTTTTTGATTGACGGGTCTTCAAGGATTTTCAGAAACTGCTTGTTTTTCGGTGCACCACGAGAAACCTGAAACAGTATGACCCCTGCTTTTTCCAAATCTTTGCCTTCATTGATAAGTTTCTTAGCCTCAGAAATATATCTATTACAAAGCATAGTCTGTTTTTTAAATAAATTTTCCACCAGTGGATTTAGCTTGTCGTATCTGTGAGTAGAGACACTCACGGGACCGGATATTATGAGTGGTGTTCGAGCTTCATCAATCAATATGGAGTCTACCTCATCAATGATCGCAAAATTATGACATCTTTGCACCTGTTCTTCTATACTCAGCACTCCATTATCGCGCAGATAATCAAATCCAAACTCCGAATTTGTACCATACGTTATATCAGCTCTATACTGCTCGGCTCTTTGTTCATGTCTCATTTCGTTTTGCAAGCAACCGACAGTTAATCCGAGATAATTAAAAATCCCCCCCATCCATTGACTGTCTCTAGACGCCAGATAATCATTGACCGTAACAAGATGCGCTCCTTTACCGGACAAAGCATTCAGATACAGAGGCATCGTAGCAACAAGGGTTTTTCCTTCACCGGTCGCCATCTCAGCGATTTTACCCTGATGCAAGATGATAGCACCTATGATCTGCACATCAAAAGGAACCATATTCCAGACAACCTCATGGTTAACCACCATCCACGACCTGCCAACCATACGCCTGCAAGCATTTTTTACCACCGCAAATGCCTCCGGCATGATATCGTCAAGAGTCTCTCCCTTTTTTATCCTGTCTTTAAATTCCTGAGTCTTCGCCTTCAGTTCGTCTTCCGAAAGAGACCGGTAAGATTCTTCCAACTCATTTATCTTTGCCACAACAACTCTCAGTTGTTTTATCAGACGGTCATTCCTGTTACCTATAATTTTTTTGAGTATCCAGTTTATCATTTATTTAACCCTTAAATTTTTTGCAAATTCCATATGTTTGCGCATAGGACTATATCATGTAAAAAAAAGTAATTACAAGACTAAATATACTACTTTTTCAGAAACATGCGAAACAGCGAATCTATTTCTTCCGACTTTAACAGATACGAACTCAGAAAATATGTCGCTGAACCTATTAGAACACCGCCGCCAGCCACTATTATATTACCCCACAAACCAACTTTAAAAATCGTAGCCAAATAGGAATATCCCCAATAAACAGCAATCATCATCATCAAAGATGATACCGCCGATACACGAATCGATCTAAAAAAACTTTTATCCAAGAACCCCCCTATCTTTTTTTTCAAATTACCCAATAACAGAAAAAAACTGACAAATGCCGTTATAGAAGTAGATAACGCCAAACCCCCATGTTTTAAGGGAATCATCAATAAAAGGTTCAAAATCACGTTTAAACAAAGGGAGAACAATCCTATGCGAACAGGCGTCTTTGTATCCTGTAGCGAATAAAACGCCCTTATAATTATCTTATTACAACAAAACGCTCCAAGACCTATGCTGTAATATATCAACGATACAGCCGTGCTTGATGTGGAGAAAGAATCAAACTCATTATGTTCAAAAATCATTCTTATAATCGGTTTACTCAAAATGATTAATCCAAACGTGGCGGGAATAGCGATAAATAACATCATCCTGATAACATGGGATAGATTATCCTTGAATTCATCCATTTTGCCCGAAACAGCGTTATGAGTCAATAACGGAAAAGATGTAGAAGCCAAAGCCACCCCAAAAACACCCACCGGCAACTGTATAAGTCTATTGCTGTAATATAAAAAAGACGCCGCACCCGCACCGATAAGATAAGCCAAAAACCTATCGACCATCAAATTTAGCTGGGTGATAGATAACCCTACAAGGGCAGGTAACATTAAAGTCCAAACCTTCTTGACACCCCTATCCGACAAGTCAAACGAAAACTTATACGACAATCCTTTTCTCTTAACCAACATAAAATGAGACGCGAACTGCAAAATTCCACCCACTATCACGCCACAAGAAAGAATTACCGCCCTAGTGCCAAGCGAAACAGAAGCTAGTCTATTCAATCCAAGAATGAAAGAGATAAGTACTATATTTAAAATAATCGGATTAAAAGCGGGAAGAAAAAAATGGTAAAAAGTATTCAAAATCCCCATCAACAATCCCACATTACATATAAAAAATAGATAAGGAAGCAGGATCATAGATAAAATCAAAATATCCCTTAGACGCGAGGATATCTCAAATTGAAGAATCAAACCACACCCACACCAACCCGCAATGACAATAGCAACAAGAACCAAAGAAAGAAGAGTTATTACACGGTTCGCAAAATGCCAAGCCTCACTTTCACCTTTCTTGTGGAGATACTCTGTAAAAACAGGTACAAACGCGCCTGCCAAAGCACCTTCACCCAACAACATTCTGAACATGTTAGGAATGGTAAAAGCTATAACAAAACTATCCCATACCGCCGTGGTGCCAAATAGACCCGCCGATAAAACATCACGCACAAGCCCAAGCACCCTGCTCACCATAGTAACAGAACCAAACAAGCCGGCAGAACGAACTAATGATCTTCTTGAGAATTTTTTATCTGAATTCATCAATATGTAGAAACCTAACCCAATTAAGCCAGATTAATTAGATCTTATTAAACCCTACCGAAGACAAGTGTCGCATTATGCCCGCCAAAACCTAAAGAGTTTGACATTACATAATCCAACTTCTTTTCACGTGGCTGATTAGGGACATAATCAAGATCACAATCCGGATCAGGAGTTTCATAGTTAGCTGTAGGAGGCATCAGGTTATTTTCAATCGCCTTAGCACAAGCGACAGCTTCGACTCCGCCCGCGGCACCCAGTAGATGACCGGTAACAGATTTTGTAGAACTAACCGACAATTTTTTAGCATGATCCCCAAAAGTTGTCTTTATAGCTTCCGTCTCGAATTTATCGTTAAGAGCAGTTGATGTACCGTGTGCGTTGATATAATCTATATCGTCAACATTTAAACAGGCATTTCTGACAGCCATTTCCATACATTTTGCCGCCCCCTCACCACCCGGAGCAGGTGCTGTCATATGATAGGCATCACCCGTACAACCGTACCCCAATATTTCACAATATATATTGGCGCCACGCTTTTTGGCATGATCATACTCTTCTAAGATGATTACTCCCGCACCTTCACCCATCACAAAACCGTCTCTACCCCTATCAAACGGTCTGCTTGCTTTTTCAGGATCATCATTTCTCTGAGACAAAGCCCTTATAGAGCAAAAACCGGCCAATCCTAAAGGAGTAATGGCATACTCCGCACCACCCGTTATCATAACATCCGCTTCTCCCAAAGCGATATGCCTATATGCTTCACCTATAGCATGAGTCCCCGAGGCACACGCCGTGGCGACACTCAAGTTCGGTCCTTTAGCATTATATTCTATAGATACCTGACCCGACGCCATATTCGTTATCAACATAGGGATCAACAACGGAGACACCCTTGACGGACCCCTCTCCAACAGGATCTTGTTTTGATTCTCAATAGTCTGCAAACCACCTATCCCCGATCCGATCAATACTCCGGTAGAAAAAGGATCAATTTTATCAAAGTCTATACCGGAATCATCCGTCGCACACCTTGAAGCACAAACGGCAAACTGGACAAACAGATCCATTCTCTTCAGATCTTTTCTTGATATAACATCACCCGGACTAAAATCTTTCACCTCAGCCGCTATCTTTGTGGAGAACTGAGACACATCAAAATGAGTGATGGGAGCCACTCCGCTTTTGCAATTACACAAAGAATCCCAAAAATCTTCCACAGTGTTTCCCACAGGTGAGATAACCCCCAAACCGGTGACTACCACTCTACGGGGTTTTAGATCTTTCCTCATACAAATATCCCTCTATAAAAAGCTGGGACATCGTCATACTTCATTAAGCAATTCGAGTGTCCCGTCTTTCGCCTATTTAAGACTTTGATATTTTTTTAAAATTTAACCTGCGCAATTCTCTTTTATATAAGTGATCGCATCGCCAACGGTTTTGAGTTTTTCAGCCGCTTCATCAGGAATTTCAGCTTTAAATTCTTCTTCAAGAGCCATAACCAACTCCACCTGATCTAAAGAATCGGCACCCAAATCCTCAACAAACGATGCATCTTCCGTTACCTCATCAGAATTTACTCCAAGCTGTTCCACCACTATTTCTTTTACCTTAGCTTCAACCGACATCTTTTCCTCCTCAACTTCAAATTAATCGCATTATTGTTTTGATAATTCTATTACATCACCATACCACCGCTAACATTCAACACATGACCCGTTATGTAACCCGACATATCCGACGAAAGAAACAACACAGCGTTCGCGACATCTTCCGTAGAACCGAAACTTTTAAGTGGAATTTGACTTAACATCTGAGACTTAACTTCTTCTTTGAGCACATCCGTCATAGCAGTCTTTATAAACCCGGGTGCTATAGCATTAACACATACCCCCCTAGGACCAAGCTCTTTAGCTATTGACTTGGTAAAACCGATTACCCCTGCTTTAGAAGCGGCGTAATTGGCCTGACCCGCATTGCCTATAAGACCTATAATCGACGCAATATTAACAATCTTACCGCTACGCTGTTTCATCATAGGGCGATACAAAGCCTTAGTGAAGTTAAAAGTACCTTTCAAATTCACCGAAATGACCGCATCCCAATCGGATTCACTCATCTTCAAAAACAAGTTATCACGAGTGATGCCAGCGTTGTTGACAAGTATATCAATAACTTTATTCTTGTCAAGAATTTTTGACACTACATCTTGTACATCATCGGATAAAGCAGCGTTCGCTTTGTAAAATTCCGCTTCTATCCCTTTATCGGACAAATAAGATAAAGCTTCTTGTCCGGTAGCCTCATCTATATCACACACAATTACTTTCGCGCCGTGTTCTCCCAATGCCTGTGCAATAGATAAACCGATCCCTCTTGCTCCGCCGGTTACTATCGCGTTTTTACCTTTTAAATCCATTTGCTAAACCTCCTGAATTAAACAACTACCTGACTGAGTCCTGCAGAAACTTTTTCCATATCCTCAATCTTTTCAACATTGATACATGTTGCGCTACGGTCTATCTTTCTCAACAAACCTTTCAAGATTCTACCACAACCCGGCTCGATAAAAAAATCTATCCCTTCTTTCAACATCAACCTCACAGAATCCTCCCACAAGACCGAACTGACCATCTGTTTCACAACCGCCTGTTTTATATCAGAACCGTTTGTCTTCACAGATGCGTCACAGTTTGAAATGACCGGAATCAACGGATCTTTAAAGTTGACCTTATCAACTTCTTCAGACAACTTCACCCTAGCAGATTCCATAAGACCTGAATGGAACGCTCCACTAACTTTAAGAATAATAGCCCTAAACCCTTTATCCTCCGATTCACCGGCGACTTGCTCAACCAAACTTTTTTCGCCGGATATCACTATCTGAGACGGACAATTCAGGTTTGCCATCGTAATAACCCTGTTATCAGATAAATGTTTATCTATCAACGGTTTTAGATCTTCTACGGTCGCACCCATAATAGATGCCATTGCCCCCGGATTATCTATACAGGCTTGTTTCATAAACTGACCCCGTTTATAAACCAACCTGAGACCTTCTTCAAAATCATAAACACCCGCAACCGCAAGTGCCGTAAACTCGCCTAAACTCAACCCCGCACAATACTCAGGTTTATAATCCGAACCAAGACTCTCCTCTAATAACTTATAGGCAATATACCCCATAGAATATATAGCAACTTGACTGTTCTCCGTTTTGGTCAATTCCTCAATAGGACCATTCAGACAAAGATCTTTAAGGTCAAATCCCAAAACATCGTTAACCAATCCGATAATTTTAGATGCGGTTTCAGACTCAAACAATCCGCTCCCCATACCGACATACTGAGCACCTTGTCCAGGAAAAATAACAGCTGACTTCCTCATAAAATCTCTCCCCCTACCATCTGATGACCATAGAAGCATAAGTTAACCCGCTTCCAAACGCCACAAACACCACCACATCACCCTTTTTCAGTTTGCCTTCACGATTAGCCTCATCCAACGCAATAGGAATTGACGCGGCAGACGTGTTACCGTATTTATCCAGAGTAAGAATAACCTTCTCCACGGGAATAGATGTTTTTCTCATAGCGGCAGTGATAATACGCATATTAACCTGATGAGGAATAATACATTTAACATCATCAGGAGACAAACCACTCTCCTTAACAGCATCGACAACCAAACACCCCATCTTTTTTACAGCCCATTTGAAAAGCTCATTGCCACGCATTTTGATATAATGATCTCTGTTTTTCACAGTCTCCGACGATGCCGGCATCGCAGATCCGCCAGCCGGAACTTTCAGCAAATCTTCACCTTCACCCTCAGCCCCCAGTTCACTGTACAGAATTCTGCTACCCGAATCATCTGAAGATCTTATTATAACCGCTCCCGCTCCATCGCCAAACAACACACAAGTCGAACGATCTTTCCAATCGGTAATCTTTGATAACGCCTCGGCACCTATCACCATGATATTCTTGTATCCGCCACAATTTAACATTGATGCCCCCACAGACAACGCATACAAAAAACCGGAACACGCCGCAGACAAATCAAACGCCGCAGCATTCACGGCACCGATCTTTTTCTGAACCATGCACGCCGTAGAAGGAAACGGATAATCAGGTGTGACGGTGGCAACAATTATCAGATCAATATCCTCAGGTTTCAGACTTGCGTTATCCAACGCATTCTTAGCGGCTTTAGCTGCCAAATCTGAAGTTGCCGTATTCTCATCTGTTATTCTTCTTTCTTTTATACCAGATCTAGTAACAATCCATTCGTTCGAAGTATCAACCATCTTTTCAAGATCATTGTTAGTCAAAACTTTAGGAGGCAGATACGATCCGGTCCCTATAAATTGAATTGTGTTGCTTTCACCCAAAATACTAACCTCTATGTTTGGTGTTCAGTAGCTAATTTAGTTATTATCTCTGCAACTTGATAAACTTTCAATATTCTGTTCAATATGTTTATTTACTTCGAATTGACTAAACTCCGCAGCTAAACGAATCGCATTCCTTATAGCTTTCGGCGATGAGGACCCGTGACAAATTATACATATGCCGTCAACCCCCAACAAAGGGGCTCCACCGTACTCGGCATAATCACTTTTCTTAGATATTCCTCTCAAAGCAGGTGACACAAGCAAACCGCCTATTTTTCGCATAGGATTTTTACTAATCTCTTTTTTTAACATACTTTGAAACGAAACGTGTATACTCTCAAGTGTTTTCAGAACAATATTCCCGACAAAACCATCGGTAATAACAACATCAGCCTTACATTTGAAAAGGTCGCGACCTTCTATGTTACCGATAAAATTCAGACTACCTTTTTTCAGCAGTTTAAAAGTCTCTTTTGTCAGCTCGTTGCCTTTACCTTCTTCCTCACCGATACTCAATATCGCTACGCTCGGATCGCTTTTGCCCAAAATATACTTGGCATAGGCAACACCCATACCGGCAAACTGAACCAAATTATATGGTTTAGAATCCACGTTAGCACCGGCATCCAGCAAAACAGAAACACCGTACGGAGTAGGAAGAGGAGTGGCAATAGCCGGGCGCTCGACACCTTTTAAAAACCTTAACCTAAGTTTCGACGCCGCCACAACAGCACCCGTGTTGCCGGCACTGACAAAAGCATCAACCTTACCCTCTTTGGCAAGAGAAGCGCAAATCGCTATGGAAGAATTTCTTTTTCTTCTGAGACT
>CAZFUR010000006.1:0-17387 GCA_964522245.1 uncultured bacterium
AAAACCTTCTTTACCCGTCACAAGGTCGACAGTCTCATGTCCTATTTCTTTTAGAAAACCGGATATGGTCTCGTTATCTATCAGATCTTTTAGGTAATCGAAAAGTTTTCCATTATTTTCTTCATCTAGCCAAAGCCCCTCGCATTTAAAACAGACCGGCAAAACGATACTTGATTCCTGATAATTGATATCGTACAGAAAATCCCCGCACGAAGTGCATCTTTTGTTAGATCTTTTCACTCCATGTTTTTCCAGATGTTCCCACAGATCGATATCCAACCAACACAAAAATTCGTCCACTCTATCTTTAAAATCGCGTAGTTTGTCTTTCTTTATCCATACCGCGCCACACTGAGGACATTTGTCTATGTTTAATCCTTTATAATCTTGAGAAACCAAGTCGATCGGACAATATAAACATTTCACAAAAAGTCTCCTTCTAAAAATTTTCTACCAAATTATTTAAAATTTCCACACCACGCAATATCGTATCGTCTGAGGCCGCAAAAGATATTCTAAAATGAGTATCATGTTCGGAAAAAACGTTTCCGGGAATAATCAGTAAATTATTAGCTATCGCCTTTTCGACAAAAGCCGAACCCGACCCGCCGGGTGCTTTCGGATAAATATAAAATGCTCCGTCAGGTTTTTTCACTTCAAATTTATCTTTTATTCCTTCGTATATCAGGTCTCTTTTTTTCATGTATTGAGTTCTTATCTTACTGGTGTCAAAATCCAATGCGTCGCACGCAGCATATTGAGCAAATGACGGAGCACAAACAAACGTCAACTGCTGTAATTTAATCATCTCCTTTATGATAAAAGAAGGTCCCGCCGCATACCCCACTCTCCAACCTGTCATAGCATACTCTTTAGAAAACCCACCTAAAACTAATGTATTAGGATAATACTTGCTTATACTTTCAAAAGTTTTCTCGTAGACAAAACCGTCATATATCTCATCTGAGATTATTACAACACCGTATTTTTCGGCAATTTTAGCGATCTCTTTCAGCTCATCGGGCGACATGACCACTCCCGTCGGATTGCTTGGCGAGTTCAGTACAATCGCCTTAGTTTTTGAAGTCATCATTTTTTCAAGTTTAGACGGATCAATTCTAAAATTGTCATCTAGATCAAGAAATTTCGGGACGGCTCCGACAAGACGGCTCAACTGTTTATACATCAAAAAATAAGGGTCAGGGACTATCAGCTCATCGCCCGGATCAAAAAGAGCCAAAAACGACAGAAATATTCCCCCCGAAACCCCGCTTGTGATCATAATATCATCAGCTTTATAATTTTTTATATCATAGATTCTCTTTTTGATTTTGTCTCTAAGCTGATCGATCCCCTGTGTCAAGGTATAACGATTAAACCCCTCTTTCATAGCTTTGCAGGCAGATTCTTTGATTGTATCCGGCACATCAAAATCAGGTAGACCTATACTTAGGTTAACAGGATCTTTCAGATTTTTAGCCAGATCGAATATTTTTCTTATTCCTGATGAATCTATCATGTTCATTCTTGACGCTATTTTCATATTTTATTCCCTTTCATACAAATTTGTTCCGTTTACATCTATAGCGACTATTACGGGGAAATCCTCTACTTCCAATTTTCTGACCGCTTCCGCACCGAGTTCCGGGAAAGCCACTATTTGCGCAGACTTTATCTTCTGCGATAACAACGCCGCTCCCCCGCCTAAAGCGGCAAGATACACAGCACCGTACTTCTTCATTGCGTCCACAACGTCTTTTGAACGATTTCCTTTACCGATAGTTGCGCAAACGCCTTCTTTTATCAATCTAGGCGTAAAATCGTCCATTCGATAACTTGTAGTCGGACCGGCGGATCCTATCACCTTACCGGGCGCAGGCGGTGTGGGACCGGTATAATATATGATCTGATTTTCAAGCGAAAACGGTAACGGCTCGTTATTATCCAACATTTTCTGAATACGCATATGAGCGGCATCTCTAGCTGTGAACATAACACCTGTTATAAGAACGGTATCGCCCGCTTTAAAAGCTCTGATATTATCCCTGGTCAACGGTGTTTTTACAAAAAAATCTCCCAACAAAAATCTCCTTTATATGTCAACCTTCTTATACCTCAAAACGTGACAAGATATATTCACCGCCACAGGCAAAGAAGCGATATGGGTAGGGAATTCCATTATTCTCAAACCCATTGCGGTCGTCCTGCCACCGAACCCCTGCGGACCTATATTCAGCTCGTTTATCTGTTCTAACAACTGATCTTCGAGGGCGGCGATATGTTGTTTTTCACTTCTCTCTTTAAACGGAAGCATCAACGCTTTTTTCGCAAGATAAGCCACCTTCTCAAAACTTCCCCCCAAACCGACTCCGATTATCATAGGTGGGCAAGCGTTAGCCCCTGCTTTTGCCACTGTATCCACAACAAACTTCTTCACCCCCTCCTCACCATCGGAAGGTTTAAGCATAGCTACCTTGCACATATTTTCACACCCGGCACCTTTTGGCAACACACTGATTGAGACTTTATCGCCAAGTACAATATCACAATGCACAACAGCAGGTGTATTATCACCGGTATTGACCCTATCCAACGGATCGGAGACTATCGATTTACGCAGATACCCTTTTGCGTATCCTCTTCTAACCCCCTCCTGAATCATCTCATATAGAGGTTCACCGATAAGATGAACATCTTGTCCGATCTCCATAAAAACAGTCACCATTCCCGTGTCTTGACACAACGGCAACCGCTCTGCCAATGCTACATCAGAATTTTCCAGCAACTGACCGAGTATTTTTTTGCCCAGCGGATCGATTTCTTCTTTTTCGCTCTTTTTGATAACATCTATCAAATCGGAGTTCAGCTCAATACACGCCTCCACCGACATATCCGCTATTTTGTCTCTAATCACACCCGTATCTATTTTTCTCATAACATTTGCCATTTTTAAGGGATATAACACGCACTACTATCTTCGTTTTCCCAAACTTCTATTTCTGTTATTTTTAAACCGTCACGCTCAATTTGTCGCGATATATTTTTATATATCAAATACGCCACCTTCTCAGAAGTCGGGCTGATATTTTTAAAAAACTCTAATTCATTAAGATATTTATGATCTAATTTATCGACAAACCGATTTAAGATATGTTGAGCGACGGTAAAATCCATTACCATCCCATCGGCTCCTAAACTATCTTTCGCTACCGTAAGCTGAACCTTCCAGTTATGCCCGTGACAATTTTCGCAAACACCGTTATAATCTACCAGATTGTGGGCGGCGCTAAAAACCGTATTAATTTTTATAGCGAACAACTTTCTCTCCCAAAATTTTCATAACGTTCTTTTCTTTGGCGATGATAATCGGTCTTAGTTTTCCCACTTCCCCGTATAAGGCAGTGACTATACCTTCCGCTAACCCGCACGCTATTTTTTTCTGATACCTGTCTGAAGAGAGTCTGAGCGCCTCTTTTTTATTAGACAAAAAACCTGTCTCCACCAAAACACAAGGTGCTTTAACTCTACGAACGATATAAAATTGTCCTTCTTTGATTCCTCTATTTTTTGCCTGAACGTATCGTGACAACCCTTCATTTATAAAATAGGCTAACTGCATACTTTTATAATTCCTCGTTTTAGAGGATAACAGTATCGGGTCGGAAAACTTCAACAAATCTATAAATTTTCTATTTGCAGAACAGTTGTTGTTCACATACGCCTCAAATCCGTTTACGCCATGAGATTTTGATGCGTTTGCATGGATACTTACACACAAAACAGGGTTCTGTCTGTTCGTAAACCTTATTCTGGATT
This sequence comes from uncultured bacterium, assembly GCA_964522245.1. Classification (GTDB taxonomy): domain Bacteria; phylum Auribacterota; class Auribacteria; order Auribacterales; family Auribacteraceae; genus CAZFUR01. Next base: position 3,817 of record CAZFUR010000006.1, read on the forward strand.
TTAGTGCGACAAACCGATCTTTTCTGCGAGTCAACAGCGGGTTCATGCCGCATCTTCTTAGTATATCCGCCAACTTTTTTGATATTGATAAGACAACATCCTTCTCTTTGATACCGTCCCCGGAGACCGCACCCGAATCTTTACCGCCATGCCCCGGATCGATAACCACACTCAAAGGGGATTGCGCCACTCCATAACGATCAAAGAAGATCACACTCAGTATTATCAGCCAAGAAAAAAGTTTGCGCATTCTCATGCCCTATCCAACAAATATTCGTTTTTCTTAAACCACTCCACAGTTTCATCTAAAGCCTTATCAAAAGGGACAGACGGCTTATATCCTATCTGGTTTTTCGCTTTAGATATATCAAATGTCAAAGGGGTATGCATAAACTTCATCTTAAATTTGTTCAGCAAAGGAGGTTTATGAGAACGAGTCGCTTTATTTATAAACTCTAACACCGGACAGGCAATTTTGGCAACTTGCACAGGCACATGCACCGTTGGCATAGGGTATCCGAATTTCGATGCTAACTTACCGATAAACTCTTTTCTCGTAATATCGTGTCCATCGGTTATATGGTATATCTGACCGATCGCTTTATCGTTATCACACAAAAGCGCAAGGGCAGTAACAAAATTCTTAACATACACCAAACTAAAAGGGTTTTCTCCCGTCCCGATAAACTTAAATTTACCTTCTTTCAGAAACTTTACTACTCTGGGTAACAACTGTCTATCACGAGGACCATATATATAGGGCGGTCTGACAATTACAACAGGCAACCCTTTCTCCCTATAAGCCTCCAGCACTTTTTTTTCAGACTCTATCTTCGTATAATTATAGTTATCACCCGTATAAACGTACGGAGCCGTCTCGTCAGTATCTATCTGTTCATCCATACCCAAAACAGCCAGAGAGCTGATCATGACCATTCTTTTGACTTTTGATTTCAAACAGGCTTGAATCAGATTCTCCGTACCACCCACGTTTGTCCTAACCATAGTTTCCCTGTCAGCCCAATCAGAGACCATAGCGGCACAATGAAACACAATATCCATTCCCTTGACCGCCTTTTCTATCGATACGGCACGTGTGAGATCGCCTTGCACTATTTCCACATTTTTTATCGTCTCAAGGAAACTGACATCACTGCTTGGACGGACAAAACATCTAATCTTATATCCATGTTTGGCAATATACTCCACAAGATGACTGCCCACAAGACCGGTTGCCCCGGTAACTAGAAACTTAATTTTCTTATCTTTAGTCATATTATTCTCCTACTTCTCAAACAATTTTTGATTACCGACCGATTTATCATTTTCGCTCAAATCAAAATCCGTGTGCTGAATCATTCTGGTTGTTTTATCCAACGGAGCCAGTCGATTTATATCGTCACCTGTCGAAGCACCGAGTTCTTTAAATTTCCTAGCGCAGACAAGAACTCTACCTTCAAGAGACCCAACCGCCCTATTGTACGCACCGAGTGTCCGATCGATTCCTTTTTTGATATCGTTAAAATGCCCTGCCATAGTCCGAATCCGTTCATACAGGCTTTTGCCTAAATCGCTAATCAGCTGAGCATTATCCGCAACTTGTTCTTGTTTCCAACCATACGCCACCGCTTTTAGCAGAGCGATCAACGTAGTGGGTGCGGCAAGGATGATTTTTTTATCTACTCCCACCTCTATCAAACTGGGATCCTGTTCTAGAGCTGCGCTATAAAAAATCTCCCCGGGCAGAAATAGTACTACAAATTCAGGTGTTGAGTCAAACTGTTCCCAATAAGATTTAGACCCTAGTTTTTCTATATGGTCTCTTATATGTCTTGCGTGTTCTTTTAATTTTCTAATTTTCGCATCTTCGTCTTCGCACTCAAGCGACTCCAGATACGCTTTAAGCGGTGCTTTTGAGTCGATGACTATATTTTTGCTATTCGGTAATTTGACCACCATATCGGGACGAAACATATTGCCATCTACCGTGATTGAGTCTTGGGTCACAAAATCGCAATATTCCACCATACCGGCTATTTCGACTACACGTTTAAGCTGTATCTCGCCCCATCTGCCCCGAACGGTAGGTGTACGCAAAGCCCTAACCAGATTAGATGTCTCTTTTTGTAACTGAACCTGAGTTGAGGCGAGAGATTTTAGCTGTTCGGTTACACTGGAATAGACCGACACACGGTCTTTTTCCATATCTTGGATTTTCATATCAAACTTCTCAAGCGACTTTTTTAAAGGATCGATCGCTTCATTGATAGATTTTTGACGGGATAGAAGATCGGTTTTTGCGGTTTCCTGAAACGATTCCAACGTATTTTTAGCCAACTGCAAGAAAGATTGGTTATTGCTTTTCAACGCATCGGCTGACAACGCTTTAAACGCATCGGACAACTTATGTTGAGCTTGTTCTATCAGATCAAGTTTTTCTTTAGCGGATATTCTTTCATCCTCCAGTTTGGTTTCCGTTTCTGAGATTTTTTCTTTTAGAGACGTATTTGCGTTTAAAAGTTCGGTTATTCGCTGATTTTTTTCTAAAATATCTTTTTCTAGGTCGGGGATACGACTGTTTTTTTCTTCGGCGGCAGACCTTTTTTGTGTTTCCGACTTAAACTCTTCTCTTAGTCCCGTTAGTTCGGTATTGGTTTTATCCAATACAGATTTAAGATCGGCTATCTGTTGATCTTTACCCTGCACTCTTTCTTTCAAAGTCGCCTTCTCATAATCCGTATCCGATCTAGACCCGTCTCGAAAACGGAAAAACAGAAACGCCCCAAAAAAACCTGCGATGACACCTACGATTACATACAACACCTGCGACAATTTAACTCACCCCTTCCGGCTAAAAGATTCATTCCATGATACCAGACTCGCATGAATTATCCAACAAGAACCGAGAAATATAGTCGATAAATATAGATTTTTAGGGGTAATTTTCCAAATTAATCACAAAATGGCACATCAATCCTATTCCAAAGAGGCACGCTTGACAAATTGATCGGTGCGTATTACCTCTTCACGATAAAATAGAGCTAGCTTGGGTGACTTAATTAGACTGTTCCCGCCTAGAGTCAATCTTTACAGATTCACAGTCAGCGTTAAAAAGAATCACAGAAAAATCGTCAAGACTTAATCTGCTTGAAGACTCAAGTTTCAGCACAATTTCGTTTTCACCCGCAGGGATATCGATTTTTATGTAATCAAACAAAGATTTTTTATCAAAACGCGAATCGTTAGACCTGAATATTTCGGTACCGTTCAAAAAAAGCTTGTACCCGTCTACTGCTCTGACAAAGAGAAATCCCGATAGATCTTTTTTTAGAGAAAAAACCTTTCTGTAATATTTTATACAATCCGGTCTGAATTGGAAATATTGATACAGACTGAAAAAATCATCCGCATAGACAACACCGTGCCACGATTTTGGATCATAGTTAGTATCCAAACACTCTGAGAAGCCGTCATCAGGATACATCTTGATTTTATCCGCCTTAACACTTGCCAAGATAAACGGATCGGAAACCATCCATTTTTTGATCGGATAAACCTTTTTTAGTTTACCTATTTTGATATTAAATTCCAATTCACAAAAAGATCTAAACTCTTCTTTCGCTTCGCAAAATCTTTTATATTTATTCAAAAAAACCGATTTTGCCAACCGATATTTTATAACCGGCAAACTATCTTTATTTTTCTCCGATTTCTCTATCCAATCCAAAAACCGTCTTATACCCAAAAAAACTTCATCGATATTACCCTTATGGATTTCTCTATTGATATTAATTAGCATTTTAGTCACAAAAACGCCTTGTTTTAGAATCTCCGCATACATTTTCTCATTTTTTGTTCGTGCGGCTCTTGATATTTTTTTAACCAACTTATCAGTCCTACACATAGTTTCATCATCAAATACGAGATCCATTCTCCTGCACGATACCTGTGCCGTTTTCTCTTCAAGCATAAAAATCAACTCTTCTGCATACTCAGAACCGTTAGGATAAACCGCCTCGCAATATTCCGATACAATTCTCTTCCAGTCTCTGTTATCGCCCGCAAGGTAACATCCTGCACCATACAACACCCATCCCGCACACCCCCAATGTTCGTGGGATTCGCTTATTACTCCTTTGACACCGACACTGCGATAAAAATCTATATCATCTTTTATCGTGTGTAGTATCGGCCAGATACCGTACCAGTGGAAATGACCGTAATATTCACGGATATAAACCTCATCAGACAGCTTCACCCATCCTTCGACAATCTGTCTAAACCGATTATTCACACAATTCTCATCCGTAACAGAATGGTTATGACAAAATTCCCAAGGGGTATGACAAATCACCGGAATCAACGCCTTATGCGGTTTGACTTTGACAGGCGGATCGGTATAGTTAAGATACGCGTAAAACGCCAGCTTTTTACCCGGACATTTCTTAACGACTCCTTGCGCGACTTTATTAAAAAAAACCATCAGTCTATCCGTAATACAGCCATCAACTTCATCCAAGCTACGACATCTATCACACTGACAAAAATTATAATTGTCATCGGGACTCAATGAGACAGCATCAAAATAAGGGTATTTTCCAAAATATTCAACTGCCTTATCTATATAAATTTTTATCACATCTCGGTTAGATGTACACAACTGATACGGTTTGCGTTCACCATCGATCTGAGCAAAAAAATTAGGGTTTTCGTCAAAATATTTATCCGGCGGTATAAATTTACGCCACATATGTTGAACACTGATAGACTTATCGCTAATCCGCCTCATTCTCCGATGCCATTTTTCCGAATCCCCCCAAAACTGACTCGCCACAACAAACGGCAACCGATATTCCTCGGGACTCCCGTCATTAGACAAAAACACCCCGCCACCCGAAACAACATCCACACACTCAATCGGAGTAACCCAACCCTTATGAAAAATTTCTTTCATATACGTATAAAGCAGATGGTTTAAAGCGGATAAACTATCGGCATAAAAACAGATTTTCCCCGACTCATTGCTAATACCCGCACTCGACAAATCCGCCTTAATAACTTTATCCGCCAACCTAAAACTGTAAACCAAATCCGCCGTCTCCAAAGGGCAAGGGAATCCCCCCATACCGTCAAGAACATCTTTAAAATCCGATAACGTGTCATCAAAACGTTCATCCGCAACCAAATTTTCTATAAAAAAACCTTCCCCGACAAACGCTCTTTGTTCCTTTTGAATCATAGGTCTACTCCAACACCCTGTAAAAATTATACTCATTAAAATTAAAGTAACAAATTTATCCATCTTAATCGATTCCACCAAGTTTAGACAACCCCGCATAAGACGCCATAACCGTTCTTGGCGATTTGTCACCGTCAAAGATTATGATCAACTTTTTATTTTTGCCCGTCCCGCTACCGCCAAGAATCCGCCCTTTACCAAGATCATAATGAGACACATAATCGCCGGGTAAAAACTCATCGATATATTTATTATACAGATCGGATGACGCAGGCAGATTTTCCATATACCGCCTATTAAAATTTCCGCCCGCTTTCACCGTCTTCATAAAATCGGAGGGAATTTCTCCGATAAATCTTGACGGTACAGCAACTATTGGCTCCGAATAACCAAACCTTCTTTTAGATGAGAATAGATATAATTTCTCTTTTGCTCTAGTCATACCCACATAACACAGCCTGCGTTCCTCTTCAATTCGGTCTTCCGAGTCACCTTCTTTTGAGTAAGGCAACATATTCTCTTCCATTCCGACCATACAAACCACCGAGAACTCCAAACCTTTTGCGCAATGAAGAGTCATTAAAGAGACTCTATCTTCGTCACCGTCTAGATCATCCACACTAGAATGCAAAGCAACCGTCTCTAGAAAATCTTGTATCTTGGCTTCACGGTTTTCCATCTGATAATCGTCCAACATTTTCATAAACACCATCAAATTCTCCAACCGTACCTGAGCTTTATTGGCAACGTCCGTGTTCTCCAGATAATGCAAATATCCCGTTTCCGTAACAATACCGTTCAAAACATCATGCCAACTTGAAGAAGCGATCATAACTTTATATTTTTCAACCAACGAAACCATAAACGCACAACCCTCTTTCGCCTTACGGGTCAACCCTTTAATGTTGTCGGCTTCTTTCAGAGCGGATAAAAAATCACCGTCAAAGTTTTGATCGCATAAAACAGATATTTTATTAAGACTCCTCTCACCTAATCCCCGAGGCGGAACATTGATTACCCTCAACCAACTGATTCTGTCTCTAGAAAACACAAGTATTCTAAGGTAGGCGATTAAATCTTTGATTTCCCTGCGCTGATAAAAAGGGACCCCCCCTACAATCAGATAAGGGATTGCTCTGCTAATTAAAGCATCTTCCAGTAGACGGGATAAGTTATGTGTTCTATAGAAAACAGCCATCTCACAATAAGGTTTTCCCTGAAAATGATGTTTTTCAATCGTGTCGGCGACCTTATTCGCTTCTTGTTTATCGGAATAAACTTTGTGGTAACAGATTTTGTCACCCGCTTTATTATCTGTCCATAACGATTTTTCGTATCGTTGAGCATTAGCGCTAATCAAGAAATTAGCCGCTTGCAATATTTTGTCTGTTGAGCGATAGTTTTTTTCCAATTTAAATATTTTTGTACCGGGGAATTTTTTATCAAATTCCAATATATTTTCTATACTAGCCCCCCTCCAACCGTATATTGATTGATCAGGGTCGCCGACCACACAAACGTTATTCTCCCCCACCATCAATTCCAACAACCTTGCTTGAGCCTTGTTTGTATCTTGATACTCATCAACGAATATATGAGAAAACCTTTGTTGATAATACTTTTGTAAATCGGGATTTTTTTCTAACAACTCAACAGGTTTTGTTATGAGATCGCCAAAATCAAGAGCATCATATGATAAAAGTTTCTCCTGATACATTTTAAAAACTCTTTGATAATCATATTCTCTTCCACCCTGAACTTCACAAGAGATATTCAGATCATCTTTCCGACGTGATATCCACTCTACAAAACTACCTGCACCGACATCTTTATGAAAGATACCGAGTTCTTTCATAACCTCTTTGACGACTCTAATCTGGTCTTGTTCATCATAAACCGCTACGGGTGATTTTATCCCGATACAGTCACCGTGAACCCGCAGAATTCTTAATCCTACAGCGTGAAACGTACCCATATTCACCTTCAATCCGCATGGACTGAGACGATACTCCATCTCTCTTGCGGCTTTGTTGGTGAAAGTAATAGCCAAAATTTTGTTCGGATCGATTCCAAGTTTTTGCGCATAATAGATGATTTTTGTCATTATGACACGTGTTTTGCCGGTACCGGCACCGGCAACGATAAGCTGAGATGATCGATCATATAAAACGGCTTCTCTTTGTTGAGAATTTAGGGAATTGAGCAACTCGGATAAATCCATCGGATACCTTCATCGTTTAGAAATGGAACTACCTTACAAACAACCAAATAACAAACCCTATATAACCCGACAGAAGAATCACTCCTTCTAATTTTTCCAACAGGTATTTTGTTCTCATCAGGGGAAACAACGCAACCGTAAAGAAAATCATAAACAGAAAATCTATCCTGCTACTTGACGACAAATCGAGATGAAGCGGAGTGATTAAAGCGCTAATACCGATAACAAACAGTATATTAAAAATATTGCTTCCTATTATTGTTCCGACCGAGATACACCCCTCTTTTCTGATTGATGCTATGATAGATGTTGCCATCTCCGGCAACGAAGTTCCAAACGCCACAACCGTTATACCGATAATCCATTTCGGCACACCGAAAAACGTCGCTATCGAAATGGAGTTATCTATCAGAAGAAAAGCACCGTAAGACAACATTACAAATCCACAAACTATTTTAACACCGCTCCTTGTAAGTTTGTCTTCTTCTATAACCGTAGTCTCAGGCATCTCTCTATTTTTGGCACTTTTAACAACGTAATAGTTAAACCCCAAAAACAGTAAGAAAAGAACACCTCCTTCATACCTGGAAACCGTCTTATCCGAACAGAAAAAAAACAAAATTACGGTTATGATTATCAGAAAAGGCACTTCAAAATTCAGGAGTTTTTTATCAATTTTTAGCGGAAATATTAAACAGGAAACCCCCAAAACAAGGGCGATATTGATTATATTGCTTCCAACGATATTAGATACACAAATCCCCGCCGTACCTTTAAGCGCAGCAGTGACACTCACAAACGCTTCAGGCAAAGAAGTCCCCAAAGCGATTACAGTCAAACTTATAACCAAAGGCGTTATACCCAATTTTCTGGCAATCGCAGATGCGCCACCCACCACAAACTCGGCACCGTAGTAGATAAGAACGCACCCCAATATCAATAAAAGAACCGCAACAATCATATTTCTATTTTCTAGTTTGGATTAGAGTCTTCGATACTTCTCTATATATTTATCTTCACCGACAACAACCAAAATATCGCCACGATCGATAACATAGTCTCCGGAAGGAATATTTTTTATTTTTTCAGTCGTGTTACCCTGTTCATCTTTTATGGTATTTTTGATCGCCACAATTTCCAGACCGTGTTGCCTGCGTATATCAAGATCCAGCAAAGAGTTACCGAAAAATGATTCCAAAGGCAATAGTTCAGCCATAGAAAAACCATCCGCCAAAGAGACCAAATCCAATACGTTCGGATACGCCAGCCGATCCGATATTCTCAAAGCCATCTCCTGTTCGGGAAAAATAATATCGCTAGCTCCAATCAATTTAAGGATTTTCGCATGGTCTTCGCTTGTTCCTTTGACCATTATTTTATTTATTCCCATCTCTTTCAGGTACAAAGTAACAAGGATACTAATCTCCATCTCATCGCCAAGACAGATGATAGCGATATCCGAGGCTTGGACAGGTAAAGATTTTATAGCGTCTCTGTCTCTTACATCCATAACGATCGCTTCGGTGACATCGTCTTTTATTTCCTGCACAATATCTTTACTGATATCAATCGCCAAAACCTGACACCCTCGAGTAGTTAAAGATTTCGCTACTGTTGCGCCGAAATTGCCCAATCCTATTACAAGGAACTGTCTCATTTTAATATCTCCAAATTTGAAATTTTATCCAACCATCGCACCGTCTTCCGGATACTCAAACCTTTGTTTTGAGGTGGTATAGATCAAAGCCAGCACAAAAGTCAACGGACCGATCCTACCGATCAGCATAGTCATCATGATGATAAGTTTACCCAACATAGTCAAGCTAGGAGTCAACCCCATAGACAACCCCACCGTTCCGAAAGCGGATGTTGTCTCAAACAGCGTCATAAGAAAACTCCCCTTGACGACTTCGTGAGACAAAAACCCAAATTCCGTCACCTGCAAAACTATATTAACACAAATGACCAGAAAAAGAGAACCGACAATTATAGATAAAACCTTATAAATTATTTCGTTGGGCAAGACTCTATGGAAAAGGTCTACTCTGTCACGCCCCTTGAACCTTGCCCATATGAGACCCAAAAATATAGCGAATGTAGTTGTTTTTATTCCTCCTGCGGTAGATGCCGGAGACCCTCCTATAAACATAAGCATTATCATAAAAAACAAAGCAGGATTACTCATCCGTCTAAGATCGACCGTATTAAACCCTGCCGTTCTTGCGGTAACAGATTGAAAAACAGCCTCCAAGACAGACAAACCACTCCCCCCCGTGCTACTATTTCTTAATTCCAACAAGTACAAAAACACCGCTCCCGTCAACAGAAGCACCGCCGTAGTTATGAGTACAATTCTGCAATGCAGACTAAGCCTATACGCCTCACCCTGTTTCTTCAGCACGACTCCATAAATCAGCTCATACAAAACAGGAAACCCCAATCCGCCGAGTATTATAAGAATCATCATGGTAAAATTGATTATGTAATCTCCGGAAAAACCGGTTAGAGAATCTCTATACAGAGAAAATCCGGCATTACAGTAAGCCGATATAGAGTGAAAAACAGCGTCATACAATGCGGAATCCGTAGAATGTGTTACCTTGAACCTCAAAAACAGGATAACCGCCCCCGCCAACTCCACAGAAAAAGTTACCGCCATAATATATTTTAGGACGGAAAAGAGTTTTTTGTATGATATCTGCCCCAAAAGAGATTCTTTAGCCATAAACCTATCTCTCATAGACAAGTTACGACCAAACAACATGATAAAAAAGGCAGAAAAAACCATTATTCCCAATCCACCCAGCTGAATCAGAAACAAAATCACACTTTGTCCAAACACAGAAAACCTCGTGCCCGTATCAACAACAACCAATCCCGTAACACATATTGCGGAAGTGGAAGTGAAAAAAGCATCAATCCAACTTAAAGATTCACCCGTTGTCGCCTGAGGTAATTTCAGGAGCAAGCCTCCGATAAATATACCAAACAGAAACGATATAATTATTATCCTCGCCGGATGAAGAAGATTGACTCCCTTGCTCATAAAACCATTTTTTATCAAAAAGACACCCTCCCTGAGACAGACATTTATATCAAGGATATAGATTTTATGTCAAGAACATAGCAACTTCTCATCAGAGTTAGGCTATCGGATATCCATTTTATTTAGATTAAAATCGCAATAGAAACAAACCGTTATTCTTGATTTTCCTTTTTCATTCACCCTATCCAAACAGAGATTATCCGATCACAAAAAGAGACTTTTGGACAAAAAACCACGAAGAAACTAATAAAAAGGACGCTTATTCCGATAACAGTGACAGTGTTGTATTTATTTTGAAATTAAATAATGCGGAGGTTGTTATGGAAAATTTTAGTCAAGAAGATGTCGATAAAATGATACAGGAAGCCGCAATGGCAGCAAAAGGTAAAACCACCGATACTCCAACGGCAAACGCAGGGTCAGATCCTACAGATACCGCACCACCTGAGGCATCCGCTGAAGCTGTCGCACCTGAGCAAACGGCACAAGACACCGTAGCAACAGAAACACCGCCTGCAACAGATGTCGACCAAATACTTGCCGAGACACAAGCGGACACACCATCGGAAACGCCAAATGTAGACGACATTCTGGCACAAAATACATCAGATGCTCCCGAAGAAACACCGAACGTTGATGATATTCTGGCTGAAAACACATCAGACGCTCCCGCAGAAACGCCAAACGTTGATGACATACTAGCACAAACAGCCACAGACACTCCAACGAATGTAGACGATATCTTGGCTGAGACACAAACAGACTCCACTCAATCCGCCGAAGAAACAGCTTCCGTCGCACAGGAACCTCCGGCAGATTCAACACCTGAAGATCCCATAGCACAAGACGACGTTTCAGGATTAGACACCCCACTAGATACTCCACCGATAGACGATTCAGCCGATACAACCGCGGAATCCTCTTTGGAAGATATTATAGGTACAGAAGAAAATTCAGCTTCTTCAGAGATATCTACAAATGGAACAGCTCCAAAAGATTCGGCAGGTCTCGAAGAGTTTTTGACAAATACAATCAACGAGCTTGCGGACACAAAACTGGAGTTGGCAAAGATTAAGATAGCCTTGGAAGTAGAGAAACTAAAAAGTCAAGTTAAAAAGTTTTTCTAGTTTCTATTCAAAAGATACTTTCGGCACCTGTTTTGCTTCTTCTTTCACTTCAAAATAAGGTGCTTTAGAGAGTCCTTGCATGGCGGCAAACAGCCTGCCCGGTATTCTTCTTATATGTGAGTTGAATATTTTTACCGCTTGGTTGTACCTGCGTCTTTCCACGGCAATCCTGTTTTCCGTACCTGCTAATTCATCTTGCAGACGTATAAAATTTTGGTTCGCCTTCAATTCAGGATACTTTTCCACCACCACAAGCAGTCTGCTTAATGCTGAAGATAGGTTTTGGTTCGCCCCTATTTTTTCTCCCATTGAACCTGCTTTTGCCACTTGCGACCGAGCTTTTGTCACTTCAATAAAAACATCTTTTTCATGTTTCGCATACCCCTTTACCGTTGCGACATAGTTTGGAATAAGGTCGAACCGCCGTTGCAAAACATTTTCCACCTGAGCCCAAGCGGATTTAACCTGCTCATCGAGGGTAACTACTTTATTTATCCCCGACACAAAAAACATGACGGAGAACACAATTACCGCAAACAATATTCCCAATACAACCAATAGTATTTTTAATCCTTTACCCACTTCTCAATCCTCCTAATTTTCTTAATTTTTCACCACGACCCCGATGCCCCGCCGCCACCACTCATACCACCGCCGCCAAATCCACCGAATCCGCCACCGCCGAACCCGCCTCTATAACCGCTCGACCAATACCCTCCTCTTGTTTGTCCAAGCAAAAGAAAAGAGAACAATCCCATTCTTGTACCCATAGAAAATATCAAAAAGAAGAGAATAAGAACAGACCGAATCAATTTGCCTATCGTAAAACCACGATTCTTATTTCTCCTAATATCAGACACCTTGGGGAATTGGTTTATGGAAACATTTTTTGCTCTAGCTATCTGATTTATTATCTGTACAGCACCTAAATAGACCGCTTTACTATACCAACCGTTTTTCAAGAATGGAGCCATCCTATCCAAAATTTCCCCGCATAGACCGTCGGGTAAAATCTCTTCAAGACCATACCCCACCTCAATACGATCTTTTCTATCGTTAATGATAACCACTAACAAAACACCGTTATCTTTACCTTTTTTCCCCAATTTCCATTGATTAAAAACATCCACGGCAAAATCTTCTATCGGCTCACCATCAATAGATTTCATCGTTAAAACGGAAACCTCGACTCCCGTCGCCTTCCATAACCCCCTCGCAAAACGTTCCAGATCCGCCTTTTGAGATGGATCAACCACATGCGCATAATCATTAACGATATTCCTGTTTTTTGGAACGGGAAACGAATACACAAACGACGTCACTAAAAAACAAGCTAGAATAACCACAATTAAAATAGTTTTTTTCATGATTTATCCTGAATCTTCATTTTATCTATTTTATCTGCCAATGTTTCCAATTGGATAATATACTCATCAAAAACTTTCTCTACTTCTTTCCAGACTATTAGGTCAACCTTCTTTTTGTCATTTAGAAGATCTGTAAAAATCTGCCCGTCAAATTTATAGATATCGTTCATTTTCGAGATAATTTCTTCATACCCATTGGGAATAGGTTCTTTTTTCAGTCTCAACAAACTCTTAAAAATAGGAAACATATTATTGAATGTCTCACAGATAATAGCTTTCAAGATTTTCTTTTTGGTTCCATTCTCCAAAAAAGCCTGTCTTAGTCTTAAGATTTGACTTTTTATCTGTTGTTCACATTGAAGTCTCAGGTTTTCCATAGGGACTTTTAAATCTGATAGGAGATCGGCTCCGTACACAACACAATGATTATCGATAATATCCAGAAATTCCATCGGAAACGTATCAAGAGACGATTTTATATATTCCATCGTCAAGAAAAGCGGTGCTACGATATTCTTTTTTCTCCCCGACTTAACAATTTTTAGACTTGATCTTAATGTATCCAAATTAA
>CAZFUR010000007.1:0-16425 GCA_964522245.1 uncultured bacterium
AAGACCTGTCGTTGTTTTCTGTTGCGGAAGAACCTGAGGAAGTGGTTAAAATCATATCTGATTTCTATAAACAGGTGCCTAAAAACAAGAAAAGTGAGTATGATATATAAAAATATAAGGTTTGCGGTTGCCGGTTTGATTGTTCTGGTTTGCGTTGTCTTCTTTTGTCGATTTGTTTCGGCGCAAGAGGTTGCTACGGATCAGCTGGTTGATCGTTACGTAAAGACACACGATAAAAATCTTCCGTTGGTACTTGGAATTCCGGGGTTTAGAGTCCCCGGTGTGACAATTCCGCAAGAGAAACATTTCGGTGACCTTTCTGAGATCTTAAAAGAGAAGGGAATCCCGTATTACTGTATCTCGTATGATACTGATGAGTATCCGTTGCCGAAAGTGGCGGATTTGTCATCGGAGACCTACTCTATCGCTTCGACAAGGGTAATTCCAAGCATTGTCCGTGTTATAAAACTTGAAGAGGAAAGGCGTGCCAAAGAGGGGTTGCCCCCTGTTAGAGATGTGGTTATGTTTATGTATAGCCAAGGTACGGTTGTCTCATACGGTTTTGTCAGGGCGTTGCATTATTTCCGCAGAAGGTATCAGCTTTTTCATGAGAAGTTTGGTATAGAGCAGATTGCCATCAAAAACGATCCCGTATTTACAGCGTTCATCCATGCTAACGATAACTTCACATTAATAAAAAATATCCAAGTTCAACGTGAGAAAGATTTTCATCGTGATCCTGATCTTAGGCTTTTTTATGATCGTGCTTTGGAAGAGGTTAACCGTCGTTACGAAGATCTGGAAAACTACCTTATAGATCCAAAATCAATCTATCCTTACGTCAAAGATTTTGATCCGCCTGAGACGGATAAGTATCCCAAGAGATATATCAAGATAAAAGCGTTTGCCGAGGTGTGTCGTTTGGATCCTGAAAAGAGAAAAAATTTCAAAAACTTTATACAAAAATATTCAGTGTTTCAGAAAATAAAAGATATAAATTTTATGTACTTTTCCGCTTCAGGGTCGATTTTCGGATCGCCTCATGCTAATTCCGGGTACAGTCTTTTAAAAAGGTTTCCCATCGGCAGGTTTTTTGTGAAAGGGATGAACCAGATAAAAGATACAAGGTTGGGGAGTTTTCATCATACCCAGAAAATAAAAGATCTTGTCAGGGAAAGCAAGTTGGCGAATTATCCGATAAACAAAAAAAATACACTGTTTATAGTGGGGGCGAATGACGAACAAGGAGATGATCTTGTTGATCAGCCGAGCGCCCATATAAGCGGTCACGGTTATGTGGATTTAGACCTAGATAAGACCAAGGTAGAGAAGAATGTACCGATCAAGGTGAAGATGGAGGTTCTCCCTGAACAGAACGCTATTCCGCTGAAATTGCATCATTTCCCTGTCAAAACTTTCTTCGGATTAGGACCGACGCTTCCCGGTTCGGCGTACATGACAAAAAATCATGTTGTTTTGGACTATCTGTTTCCTTTTATATATAAAGATTTTGATCGTATAGATGTTTTGAAAAAGGCGAATCCGATATTTTTTCGACAGTTTATGATTGAGTTTACCTTCTCTCATATAAAAGGCGACGCAAAAACCAGTGATCAGATTGCCGAGAGAAGAAGGAAACTGTTATCTCCGGGGGGGATTTTAAACAAATTCATAAAAGAGCTTGATGTGAAAATCATAAAAAAACCTAAAATTATAGCTATTCAGGATAAAATTTTTAATGCCGAGAACCTTACTTATGTATTTGTGGGTACGTATAAAGAGAGTTTTTTGTATCCGGGTAAACCTGCCACGTTGTCGATGGATTTTGATATCAAAGCGCGTGGATACGATCCGGTTTTGTTGACGTTGCCCGTTAAGGCGGGTAAAATACTTTTCGTCAATATCAATCTTAGAAAACAGGACAAAAAATGAGTTTACGTTGTGGAATCATAGGGTTGCCGAATGTCGGTAAATCCACAATATTTAATGCGCTTACTTCTTCTAACGCACAAGCTAGCAACTATCCGTTTTGCACAATCAAACCGAATGTGGGGCAGGTGCGTATTCCCGATGAGCGTTTGGAGCAAATATCAAAATATTCCAACAGCAAAAAGATTGTTCCCGCAATGATGGAATTTGTCGATATAGCCGGACTAGTCAAAGGAGCTAGTAAAGGAGAAGGGTTGGGCAATCAGTTTCTGGCAAACATATCTGAGATGGATACGTTGGCTCATGTGGTCAGGTGTTTTGACGATGGCGATGTGGTTCATGTTGAGGGTCAGACCGATCCGATCAGGGATATAGGGATTGTGGAAACGGAAATTGTACTCAAAGATATCGAGATAATCGATCGTTTTATCCAGCGTGAGAAAAAGGTTGCCAAATCGGGTGATAATGTTGCCAAGAAAAGAGTCGAGGCGGCGCAAACGCTATCTGAAAGGCTCAACGACGGTACACAGTTGAGGTGTATCAGTCTTAAAGATGATCAGAAACAGATTGTAGATGAACTGAAATTGTTGTCTGCAAAGAAGGTTTTGTATGTTATCAATATAGGCGAAGATCTTATCGGGGTGGAGTCGGATGCTATAAAATCTGTAAAAGAATATGCCGAAAAGGTAGGGTCTTTGACGGTGTGTATGAGCGGAAAGATCGAACAGGAATTACTCGGTCTTGATGAGAACGACAGAACAGAGTTTTTATCCGATCTGGGTATAGATCGGTTAGGTTTGTATTCGCTGATTGCCGAAGCGTATCGTCTACTGGAGATAGTGACATTTTTTACCGCAAACGAGAATGAGCTTCATGCTTGGACGGTTCAGATCGGGACAAAACTGCCTCAGGCGGCGGGCAAGATTCATACCGATTTTGAGAAGGGATTTATCAGGGCGGAGGTGATCTCGTACGATGATTATATCGTCTATCAGGGGGAGGCGGGTGCTAAAGAGAAAGGTGTCATGCGTGTAGAGGGTAAAGAATCTTGTGTGAATGAGGGAGATATAATATTTTTTAGGTTCAATACGTAAAAAAACAAAAAATTTTTTGATTTTGTTGTGAATTTGTGTTACATTGATACTGAGACTTTGTTTTGAGGATTAATTGTAAAGAGGGTGATCCATATTTTTGGTCATAAAAGGGGCTTGATATGAAAAAAGTAATGCTGTTTTTAATGGGAATTTTGCTTGTTTGTTCTGTAAGTGCTAATGCTACTGTTATCACGGCGGGGCAGTCTACTCTTACCAGGACATTAGGTGGTAGTGTGGAATCATGTGCCGTTGATTTTATGGTGACGGATACGGCTATGGTGGGGAATTCTTTTATCCCTAGTGCGTTTAGTTTTTCCAAAGGAGACCATGCGGCCTACAGTTCCTCGAAGTACTTTTTTTATTATCAGTTAGACAACACTAGCGGTACACCTATAGATGCTTTGGCTCTGAATATTTTTCCCGGTACAATCGTGACAGCGGGTTTTGTTGCCATGTCCGATCTGTTTAATCATACTATGACCGGACCGATTGATCCTGATGGAAGTGTTGTAAAAGAGGGCGATTCTGTCCCTAACGTTACATGGACGTTCCCTCCGCTGGATATAGGTTCTTTCAGCTCGGTATTGTTTCTGACTACCAATGAAGGCGTTTCCGAAAATGATTGTGCGGCGTTGGGTGGATATCCTTTTTTCGGTGGTGTGTTGCCTGTACCCGGTCCGTCTGAGAATATTCCTGAACCTTTGTCGATGGTAATGCTGGGGTTTTCTGTTTTGGGAATGTATATTCGTAGAAAATTGAGATAATTTATTCTTTTCATAAATAAAAAAAACGACGTTCTGTTTAGGAACGTCGTTTTTTTTATCTAAAATAAATCGGGGCGAGAGGATTCGAACCTCCGACCTCCTGCTCCCAAGGCAGGCGCGCTAACCGGGCTGCGCCACGCCCCGAAATCTTTCCAGCGAAAGAGACGCCATTCTATAAATAATAGTCGGATATGTCAACTAAATTGTTGTATTTGTATGGCACAGTCGTCTATAATGCTTTGTCTGTTTGGATCAGGAAATTCTCAATACAGGGGGTGTCTTTCGGATGGAGATTTTGAATTTTTCATTTCTGGGGAATAGAGTACAGGATTATATAGTTTGTTTATCGATATTCGCAACCGGATTCTTCTTTCTGATAATTTTTAAGAAGATTGTTCGTAAAACATTGAGAAAATGGACTGAAAAGACGGTTACGGACCTTGATGATTTTTTGCTTGAATCGTTTATGAGAACTGCGGTTCCGATTCTTCGGTTTTGCATAATTTATGCGGGGTTGTCTTATTTATCTCTAAATGCGGGGTTACGTAAATCTATTTACGCCGTGCTGGTTTCTCTTTCGACGATATACGCAATAAAGTTTTTTACAGGGTTGATTGAGTTTTATATAAAAAACTATATCGGCAAAAAACAGATCGGGTTGGATAAAGAAAACAGGTATAGGGGGTTGTTGCCCGCGATAAAGGTTGTCATATGGGTTGTAGGGATACTTTTTTTGCTCGATAATCTTGGGTTTGAGATATCGACCGTTATTGCGGGGTTGGGTATAGGCGGTGTTGCGGTTGCCTTGGCAAGTCAAGCTATCTTGAAAGATCTGTTCAGTTATTTTTCTATAATGTTTGATAGACCTTTTGAATACGGTGATTTTGTGATCGTCGACGATTTTATGGGCACAATTGAACATACAGGGATAAAAACCACAAGAATACGTAGTTTAAGCGGTGAACAACTTGTTTTCTCAAACTCCGATCTGACCGATTCGCGGTTGCGCAATTATAAAAGAATGGGCAAACGCCGAGTGGTTTTTAAATTAGGTGTCACTTATCAGACGGAATTGACTTTTTTGAAAGAGATCCCAAAAATAATTAAAAAAATAATAGAAGAGACAGAAGATACGGTTTTTGATAGAGCGCATTTCTTTTCTTACGGTGATTTTAGCTTGATTTTTGAAGTGGTCTATTATGTTTTAAGCAGGGATTATAATAAATATATGGATGTTCAGCAGTCGATTAACTTTGCTATAAGAGAAGAGTTTGATAAAAGAAATATCAGTTTTGCCTATCCTACACAAACGTTATTTGTCAACAAAGAATAATTTTATCCGATCCAGTCGATTATATCGTCTACAAAAGAGAGTTTTTTATCGTCAAATTCCAGAGTATGAGCGTTATTTGGATAAATTTTGTAGCGGTTTAAACGGTGAGAGAATCGTTTTTCAAAGAGTTTGACGGTTTTATCGTTATCGATTATTCTGTCGTCTTCTGCCAGAAGAAGAAAAGTGGGTTTTTTGCAGTGAAAAGGTATCAGGTGGTCTAGTTTTAGGCTTTCGACGAAAAAGCGAGCGGTACATTTTGTTAAGGTAAGTTTATCGTTGTCGATGTAGTGTTGAAATTTTTTGTCATGAGTAAAAAAGTTGGAGTTTGGAATAGGGATATCGTATCTGTCCGATCCTTTATTGAGTATTAAACTTTTTGCCAAAGTCAATTTTGATGATAAACTGAACCCTACCCCCGGTATGATGCCCGGTGTCTGGAGAATTAGTTTACCGAACCACGGGTAATCTTGTTTTGCGAGCAGACAGGCTATTTTCGCGCCCCACGAGATGGATAATATCGATAGATTTGTCGGGCAAGAGAAATATTTCAGTACAGACAGTATATCGGCAATCAGCTGTTTGTACGATATCAAATCGCCTCTTTGAGTGGTGTTCAAACCGCTTCCACGCCGATCGGGAAAAATCACTCTATAACCGTTTCGGGAAAATTTCTCAGCCGATTTCTCATACCAGCCCGAATGACTCTGAATACCGTGAACACAGAGTATATCCGATTTGTAGTTTGATTTTGGCTCCCAAACTCGGCATTTCAACGGATACCCGTCGTAAGCTGTTATTTCAAGTTTATTCATTGGAAAACACGGTTATTTTGTTGAGTGTTATTTTGTCCAATTTATCGTGGTCTATATCGATTCCGAGACCCGGTTTATCTAGCATATCCGCTTTGCCACCGTATCCGAAACTAATATCTTCCGTGGAAATATTTTCTTTGAGCAGATATCTATCGAAGGAGCCTTCTAGATAGCGCAGGTTTGGTGTTAGACGGGCAAGGTGTCGACCGGCGCAAGACAAGATGGCTGTCTCACCCACCTGACAGCTAACTTGGATACTAAGATTATTTTCATGTGCGATTTTTATCAGTTTTAGCGCTTTACAGAAACCGCCGGTTTTCGGCAACTTAATGCAGAATACGGCGGGAAAGATATTTTCTACAACGGCTCTCGCATCTTTCTCATAACACATAGATTCATCGAGTATTACGGTAATTCCTGTTTGGTCGGTGAATTTTTTGTTCAAGGAAAAATCTTTTTTCTTGAACGGTTGCTCTACTGCGCTAACGGAATATTTTTTCAAATATGATGATATCTTTGAAGCGTATTCCATATCCCACGCCTCGTTTGCGTCTACTCTTAGATCGATCTTTCCTCCCAAGACTAGTTTTGTCCAAAACAGTCTGGACAGGTCTTGTTTTAGGTTTCTCTCAAGTTTCAGTTTAACTTTCTTAAAATTATAAAGACGCATTTTTAAAGCGTTCACAATTGTTTTTGGAATAGAATTCAAACCTATTGCTCCGCCGTAAAAAAAAGGAGCGGTTTGGCTGATTTTTGCGATATCGGATAGATTTTTTGATAAACAGTCCGATATACTCAACCCTGATTTTCTTGATAACAGGTCAAGTAGAGCTATTTCCATACCGCACTGAGCTACGTTGTAAGGAGCGAGATATTTTTCTAGAAAATCGGTTATATCTTCTACCGAACCGATTTTTTTTTTCCATGCTTCTTTCGGGATATTTTTGTACCGTTTTATTGTATCTTCCGTAGTTTCACCCGTGACATATTCTCTTGCGATAGTTTCCCCCCAACCCGATAAACCGTCTTCGTCCACACACCGCACCACAATATTTTCACCCGATAACCGTTCGGCACTTGCATGTTTGAACGGTTGTTTGAACGGTATTTTTATATGATGGATAACGATTTTTTTTATTCTCATGATTAAAAACCGTATTTTTTGTTGTTGCGGTCAAAATCTTCGTCGGTGAAATGGTTATTGAAAGAGAGTGATTTGTAGGTGTACTCTTCTATTAACACAAAGTCGTTTTTATTTGCGTCCCATTCGTAGAAAACGGTTTTTATCGGAATGAGTAGTTTTTTATCGAAATAAACGATAGCCTTACCGCAGTAATATTTCTTGCTTTGTTTGGGCACTTCCGTTTCTACGACCCAACATTTGTTATCGTCCAAGGTTTCTTCTCTGACAGATTTTACGGTCAACTCATTTTTTTCCGTAGCGGTTTTGACGTCTCTGTAGTAGTTTTCGATTACGTATCCTAATCCGAATTCCACGATAGAGTGTCTGTTGTTCATCATAGCTATGTTGCCTGTGGGGTCGAGTTCCAAAGTCGGTAAAAATAGGTTTGCCAGACCCGTCACATGCACAATGACTTTGTTGTTGTATCGTCCTCTGGAATAGATCAGTTCCCAACCTTTGTTTGGTTTATCCAGCCATTTCATGTACAGGTCAAACGGTTTCCTGAATTTTATAAAGAAACGTTCAGGTTTTTGTAGTTTATTTTTTATTCGTTCTTTCCTGATAAAAATTGTGGAATAATCGTCTATTCTGCTAAACCGTCGGAGTGCCGTGCGTGCTATATTTTTTGTGAACTGAATCCGTTTATCATGATCCTCTAGCGATGCCAAATCCCATTTTTTTATATCTTCGCAGATAACTTTTTCGTCGGTTTTTTTCTGTGATATTTTTCCCTCAAAGAAATCGTTCGGCAACCCTGTGTCTGTTTGCAAATCGATATAGCTGATCGAATTGACAAGATTCTCGTTTTCATCCAGCATGGAAATATTCAGTGGGATTGAGTTGGATGTGGCGAGTGACACAACTATGATTTTTACAAGTTTTTTTTCTATGTTGACAGGTTTGTCGAATACAATTTTGAATTCTGTCGATGGCAGGTCGCCGACGGTATCTGTTTTTGTGATCGACCATTTCAGGGTGGTTTTATTTTTCTCACAGACGGGAACAACGGTTTTGTAGAAAAAATCTAAACTCATCGATGGGATAGATACTGTCAGTCCGTTATATGTCAGTGAACCGTCGCCGGAGATCTTGTATTTTTTCGGATAGATGAACTGTCTGTATTCCATACCGTCGATAAAAATAAATTCTTGTGTGGTGTTGAGGTTATCTTTAAATTTCAGGTAGAATTGGTCTGGGGTTGCGTAAGTCATCTCTACTTTTGGGAAATTGCCCTTTTTTATCCGGCAGTTATAATCTTTCAGGTTTGAGAAAAACGATTTGCTTTCTTCAAAAGCTTTCCACAATAACTGATCAGAGTTATTCTCCAGCGGTTCTGCCGGTACGGATTGAGCAAATAATAGGATAAGAAATATAATTCGTATTAACATAAAAAAACCTTAAAATTTGAATATACCGAATCGGTACGCCTTGTTGTTTGGGTTAAAATCTTGATCGGTCAGTCCTTGATTTATTTTGAGGTTTTTATAATAGTAGATATCTTTGACGGTAAAATCCCAGTCCAAAGACGCAATCCGTATAGGTAGTTTCGTCTCGATATCGATATTGATTATACTGATATAGCAAGCGTATTTTTTATCTTTGGGTAACCGTCTTGCTATGACGTGAGTCCTTCTTCCGTCGAGCACTTCTATTCCCAAATAAGCCACGCTCAGCTCGTTATTATCGGCGGCGAGTTTAAATTGACTCATTAGACTATCGATGGCGTTGCCGATACCGGATCGCGTTATCGGGTACCTGTTGCCTGACATGGCGATAGGGTCGGTTGGTTTTATCCATTTTGATATCGGGAAAAAGGATGCCGCGCCACCCAGATGAGCGATCAGTTTGTTATTGTTTTTACCGTCAACATAGATTACTTCTTTGCCTTTGTCCGGTCTTAGCCATTTATAATATATGCAGAACGGTTTTTTAAATTTCATAAAAAGCTCTTCTTTTTTCTGGAGTTTGCCTCCTATCCTTTGTTGTTTTACAAATGTTGCGGTATAGTCTTCTATTTGCTCATATTTTGCTTTTGCTTTTGCTAATAGGTCGATAGGGTCAAACTCGGCAGATTTTGATTCCGTTACAAAAAAAGCGACAGATACAATTACAGAAAAAACGAATTTTCTCAAATATAGTTTCATGCTAAAAACCCCTTTTTTTATTTGACTGCAGTGATAATGTGATAAATATCCAACGGTTCTTTCGCGTCTTCCAGAACAGAAAAGTTTGATTTTTCCAGAAGTTTTTTTACCTGTTCCGCCGTGCGATAAATCAGTTTTAAACCGAATGTTTTACGCAAAAACGGATCTATTCCGTGTGCGGGTTCAATACTATTTACGATAACGGTTGAGCCTTTATTCATATTTTCGTATCCGACGTTGAGTATCTCCGATACTTGGGCGTCGGTCAAATATTCTATTATACCGATCAGTTTAAGGATATCGGCATTTTTCGGGATATGTTTTTTCAGGTCGATGGCGTTGCCTTGTATAAACTTTATTTTATCGCTCAGTCCCAGTGATTCGGCAAGTGCTCTGCCCGGTTCCATAGCGCTGTCATCGATATCTATAAAATAGCCTTCTACGTTTTTCAATCCCGATGTCACGATCGAATCCATAGCGTTAAATCCTCGCCCTGCGCCGACGCCCACGATAAGAATATTATCTTGGTTTTTGTATCTTTTTATCAGGGAAGACAACATCGACACGACAAGTTTTTTCCTGTTTCTCAACCCTGCAGGAAACGATCCGTATCGTAAAACCATTTTGTCCAAAAAATCTTTAGGTGGATTATTTTCGTAGCTTAGTTTCATAGATTTCCAGTTGCCCGGATCGACCAGAGACTCATGCGCAAGATCGCTTTTGCTGTTAGCGAGTATTTTTTTCAAAAATTCCGCAGGCAGAACATAATTCAAAAGAGGATTGAATATAAACTTTTTAAACAACTTTGTGATACCGTCAAACGATTCGTACTCAATGTTACCGATGACAATTTTTTTCATATCCCCTCCCTAGAGCCCTTATATTTTCAATTCTTTTATTATATCAAGACTATCATGATAATTTATCTGTGGGTTTAAGTAAACATGTTTATACTGTTCACTTCTGCCTTGACTTCGTTTTATTTTTTCAGATTTTATCTGATCAAAAGTCCCGTTTTTCAGAGTTAACACTCTTGGTTTGTCCAATCGTTTAGTTTGTCGTTTATTTTGGTATTCGCAGTTTTGGAGCATAAGATGTTTATCGAAACAATCGGAGATTTGCGGTATTGGAGCGATATTTTGGCAATAATTTTCTTCCATCATTATTTTGTAGTGAGGTATCGGTTTCCATGCGGGAGAGACTATAAAGTCACTGAACGGGATATCGAGTTCACGGCGTGTTTCGCGCATGGCACAGATAACCTGATATTCAGATATCTTCTCACCGGTTAAAGATGAGATATGTTTTCCTTTGTTGAGGAATTTTATTACAGGAGTATCCTCAAAAAAACCTGTGACTTCTACCAGATCGTTTATATCGTATCGGAAGAAACCGGCGGAGTTTGTCATAATCAGGTAATATTTTTTGCCTGCTTCCACCTGATCGGCTAAAACGGTTTTATAGGTTTCGTTTTCGTATTCGGATTCCGGTACAAACTCAAAAAAATGACTGGATATATCCAATACACCGCTTGCGGAATCGTCGTTAAAAGGGATACTCATTCTGCCTTCCGAGGCGATCAAGCCTAGTTCTCTGATAGCTACGTCCCCATAATATTCCGACAGATTTTCTATATAATGGCTCAGAACACCGCCTTTCCATGTGGCAAGAAGTTCCATGTTCGACCAGAAATGTTTAGGATACAGCTTACCGTGCATTTCGGCGATTTTTTCCAGTTCTTTCGCTCGTGACGGATTTTTCAGCAGACATTTTTTCAGGTTACCTTTTATATGTTTATCGAAAAGGAATGTTCCGTCGTGGATATCTTTTATGATTTCGGTTTTATATTTGTCAGCCAGTTGGGCAAATTTTATCAGTGTGCTGGGATTGGCTGTTGTTATCAGTCCGATAGAATCGTCTGCCATGGCGATTCTCAGCATGGTATAATATTTCGCTTCCTGATCGGGTATGGAATAGACCCAGTACGGCAGTATATACAATGAGCGCGCGACATATTTTTGTGTGGCGGCGACCAGTCCCGATATCGATCCGCAAGGGCAACCGCCGTCGGTTGTCGTTTCGTCGTATGGTGAGACGATAGGCAGTATTTTCTGTTGCAGTATGTTTGGATGGTCAATGAACATCTGTATTCCCCAGATCAAAGACCCGTATTTGTACTCTTTTAGAAACTGTTTTGTGACGGGAATGTATTTACAGGCATTTGTCGTACCGCTTGTGATGGCGAACATGATTATTTTTTCTTTCGGGCTGAAAAGAGCGTTCACGTTACCGTTTTTCACTTCATCAAGATAAGGTTTTAGGTTTTCGTAACGGTTTATCGGTACATTTTCTCGGAATGAATCGATGGAATTTATTTTATCGAAGTTATGATTTTTCCCGAAAGTGGAGTTTTTTGATGCTTTGATTTTCCGCATGAGGTTTTTTTCTTGGCAGAGTCTGGCGTCGCCTATATTGTCAAGATATCTGGCGAAACTTTTTCTGGCTTCAAAAGATAAGATTTTCATAAGTAAACTGAACAGAACCATACACAATCCTTATAGGTTTTTATCGAAAAAAGAGATTATTTTTTTGCTATATTCGATCGGTTCCACAATGACCGCTTCGTTATGGCGTGCTTTTTTTACTGCCCAGAACAGTTTAGGTTCTTTTGCCATTTTGAATAACCGTTTTGCTTGGGCGATAGGTATATGGTTATCACGTTCGCCATGTATAAAAAAAAGTGGAGTTGAGGCGATTTTATCCAGATGTTTTTCGATTCGTGGGAGTTTGTGTCGCAGTTTGAATTGTATGAATGCCAGTGATATAGTGGATAAAAATTTATTGGCGTAAAGAGGGATATTTTTTACAGGCAGATAAACGGATGCCCATCTTTGTATATAATCTATCAAGGTTTCGTATGTGGAAAAGACACTGTCGGTGGCGATTGCTTTGATGTTGCCGATTCTTGCTGCCGTGCATATTGCCGTACCGCCTCCACGTGATATCCCGAACAGACCCAATCGATTCATATCTACTTCAGGTCGGTCTTTAAGACAACGGATAGCTCCTTGCAGGTCATAGATATCGTAGTTTGTGATCCATTGATTGGTTTCGTAATGGTCTTGTTTTTCGCTTGCTCCGTACCCTCTTGAATCGAACGTGAATACGTTGAAACCCGCTTCGGGTAGAAAGTGAGCGTATTTATACCACGATCCTCCGCCCGCTCCCACCTCATGACAGAACACAACCGTCCGCCCGCCGGTGTTTTTCCCAGGCACGAAAAAACCGTGCAGTTTCAGTCCGTCAGACGATTCAAAAAACAGTTCCTGACCGTCTATATCGTTTGGAGGGTCTTCTCTCGGGGCGGATACGGCTACACCCAGAAAAATATGGGCTACCAGCCTAACAACGAGCGCAAACAAAACCACGACGACTAAAACCGCCAACATCATACAGGTAAAAAATATATTCATATAAAAAAGGGCTTTATATTTTTAAGAATTTTTAACAAAACAAGTCGTCTTAATTATCCATAAAAAACGGTTTCATGCAAGAGTATATTTAATACAAATAGACGGCTATTTCTTGTAAGGGTATTTACGTGCTACCAAAGAGACGTTTTGCCCACCGAATCCGAAAGAGTTGGATAAGACCGTATTGACCTCTTTGGAGCGGGCTTTATTAGGGATATAATCCAGATCGCATAAAGGATCGGGATCGTTGTAGTTTATTGTGGGTGGCAACTTATTGTCTCTCATTGCGAGCAGACAAACTATCAGTTCACTTGCTCCTGCGGCGGCGATGAGGTGTCCTATCATAGATTTTGTGGAACTGATAGGAGTTTTCTTCGCAAACTCACCGAAAACCTCTTTTATCGCCAGAGTTTCTACTTTATCGTTAACCTTTGTTGATGTGCCGTGAGCACTGATATAGTCTATTTCCTCTGCTTTAACGCCTGCGGTTTTGAGAGCTCTTTTGACAGCGGAGATCGCTCCTCTCCCTTCAGGATGAGCATCTGTTATTCTGTATGAATCCGATGATGTTCCGTATCCGATAATTTCGCCCCAGATATGAGCGTTTCTCGCTAATGCGTGTTCCATTTCTTCCAGTATCAAGATAGCCGATCCTTCGCCCAGAATAAACCCGTCTCTTTTATTATCAAAAGGTTTACTCGCTGTTTGGGGTGAATCGTTTTGGGTAGACAAAGCGGTCAGCAGATTAAACCCCGTCACGCCGAGCGGATGAATCATAGAGTGCGCTCCGCCCGTTATCATGATATTCGCATCGCCTCGCCTGATGGTCGACCAAGCTTCGCCGATCGCTTGACTACTTGCCGCACAAGCTGTAAGACAGTTTGCGTTAGGACCGTACAATTCAAATAAAGACGCTATATGCGCCGCAGGTCTGCCCGATAGATGTTCCATCTCTTTCACAGGGTTCAGTATATTCATTCCTTCTCGCAGGAACGCTACAAGGTCTGCTTGATCGTTTTCCTCATCCCAAGATCTTATGACGGTTTGAGCGAATCCGTCGAAATCAAATTGACCTTCTCCCGAACCCAAATAAACGCCTACTTTTGTTTTATCTATTTTGTTTAGATCAATTTTTGAGTTATCCAGAGCCATTTTTGTCGCGGCGATGGAAAATAAGGAGTGTTTGCCGTAATTCTTGAAATTTTTTGTATCGGATATAAAATCGTTTATATCAAAACCTTCTACTTCGCCTGCGATTTGTGTTTGAAACGTACTGCAGTCGAAATATTTTATATGACCTATTCCTGATTTTCCTTCAAGAAGCAGTTTCCATGTTTTTTCCATCCCTATGGCTAAGGGAGTGATCATTTCCATACCGGTAACTACTACACGTCGCTCCATAATATTATATATACCTTTTACTTTAAAGTTTGCTTACTACCATTGCCGAACCTTGTCCGCAAAAATCGAACACGTTTATAATCGCCCTGTTTACAGTGTGTTGTCTGAATCGGTCGGGTACATAATCAAGGTCGCACTGTTGATCGGGCTGTTGTATGAACATAGTTGGCGGGATTTTACCGTCAACCATTGCCATTAGTGACGCCGCTAAACCGATACATCCCGTTGAGGCACCTAGAAAACCTGTCATGGACGATGGAGAACTTATCGGAATAGAATCTGCTTTTTTGCCAAAAACTTTTCTGTAAGCTTCAGATTCCACAAGGTCTCCGATTACGCTTGAGCAACCGTGCCCCGCTATGTAATCTATTTCTTCAGGTGATATACCTGCGCAAGAGATAGCTTTTTGCATGGATATAGATTCTATGTACGATCTTTTTTCGATATCTTTTTCAAAAAACTCTACTCCGGCCGTTGAGCCGTATCCACTGATTTGCGCGTAAGGTTTAACGCCTCTGGCATTGGCGTGTTCTATACTCTCTATGACAAAAACCACCGATGCTTCACCCGGTAAAAATCCGCATCGTCCTTTACCGTACGGCGAATAAATATCACAGAGGTCACCTGTTTTTTCCGCCAAAACACCTAAAAGACGGTATTTCAGGATATCTATAGGATGAGTATGCGAATCTGCCGCTCCGCAAATAACGATATCCGCGTCACCCCGCTCGATTATAAAACTTGCCTCTGCCACAGCGTGCAACCCTGCGGCTGAAGCGTGAGTAAGGGTATTGCTCGGTCCTTGAGCGTTAAACATTATCGATATGTGAGAAGCGATCATATTTGGCAACTGTTTTAGTAACCATAACGGGAAAAGTTTATCCATCGCTTCTTTACCGAAGGTTTTGAGAGAAAACGGTTTTGAGTGAGCGATAGGGTTGCCCAACTCTTGTATATCGGCATTGATCATGCCTGCGCCTATGCAGACACCCAATCTTGTGGGATCGACTTCTTTGTAATCTATACCGGAATCATCAATTGCCAATCTTGCTGCTGCTGCTGCGGTTTGCATATCTTTAGACATGACTTTTAGGGATTTTCTTTGGGTGATATATTCTTTCGGTTCAAAATTTTTTATAATTCCGCCGAGAAGCGGTTTTTGTTGCGCATCTAGAAAGGGGATATTGTCGAAACCGTCTTTACCCGCCAGAGCGTTTTCCCAGAACAAATCTTTGCCTATACCGATAGGAGACACAACCCCGATACCTGTTATGACCACCTGTTTTTTTCTATTTTTGCCCATATTGCAATCTGGTCCTTAAATTTCTAGTTATCTATTTTTACATTCAGTATCGACAGAAGTTCCTGCGCGAAAATAAAATCGTCTCCGTCTTTTTTATCTTCCGGAGTCTCCATTCCGACAAACATGATAGATGCTTCGGCGGTTTTTTCATTATCTACGGTTGTTGTTGCTCGTATTCTGCACCCCTCGTCTCTGAGGTCGTCTATCCATGCTTCCAGAATCATCCGGTCGCCGGGGCGGACGATATTGTTGAAGGTTGCTTTTTCTATTTTTGCCAGAAAAATCTGTTTTTTAAAATCAAGACTGTACCCTGCTAAAATGCCGCCTGTTTGAGCCATAGACTCTATTATCAAAGAATGAGGCATTATCGGGTAGCTGGGAAACTGATCGTGTATATGATCTTCGCCCATGGTCACGTTTTTTATCGCTCTGGCGTAACTGGCTTTTTTCATTTCTGTAAATCGGTCTATTAAAATCCAGCGCATATTATCATCCTTATAAAAATCTTAAGATAATGCTAATGCTTGTGACAGTGCCAACTTTTTATCACAACAAGACACGGCAACAATTTTTTTTATCTTTTTAGCGTTGGCGAATTCCTTCAATTTTCCTCTAAGATTAACTACCTGAGGGAACTCACTTTTTTTCAGTTCTATATCTTGCCATGCCACTCCATCTTGCCACCCCATGCCACAAACCTTCATGACAGCTTCCTTCATAGCGAAAAAACGACTTACCCAAACCGTCTGAGCAAAAGAAAACGGCAGATCACCAAGAGAACAAATCTCCTCTTCAGTGAATAACCGTTTTATAACACCACTACTTTTTACAAGCAACTTCTCTATACGGTGAACCTCTATCATATCAATACCGGACGAATACATAATTAACTCGTCACCCGCCAAACAAAACAGGCATTATTTTAGATTATTGCTCACATACTTAACCAACATATTGACAGTAAAAAGATCGGCGAAATTGTTCACGTT
>CAZFUR010000008.1:0-15304 GCA_964522245.1 uncultured bacterium
CGACAGGTACGATATTGGAATTGTAAATCAGTATATCCGCCGCCATTAAGACAGGATAAGCGAAAAGCCCGTGACTGGGCGATATCCCTTGCGCGATTTTATCCTTATATGAGTGACACCGCTCCAACAACCCCATAGGAGTCAGAGTAGACAGAATCCACGCAAGTTCCGTCACCTGAGGCACATCAGACTGTTTAAAAAAAACTGTCTTTTGCACATCCAACCCCAACGCAAGATAATCCATCGCAACGTCTACAATGTTTTCTCTAAGTTGTTTTGAATTGTGTAGTGAAGTCAAAGCGTGATAATCGGCGATAAAATAAAACGCCTCATTATCTTTTTGGAGGGAGATATGATGTTTCATCGCCCCAAAATAGTTCCCCAGATGCAGTTTCCCTGAGGGCTGAATACCGGATAACACTCTTTTCAATGTTCTAAAAACCTCCAACCGTTTATTGTAATCTTATATCAAACCGATTTATTAATCAATCCCTTATTTTTATAGTTCTCCCAAAAAGCTCATTTCTTTCATTTATCCGATGATTTTCGATTTTTCATTAAAAAAATTTCTTTTTTTAATCTATCTATTTTTTCATCTTCACCTGTTTTTTTATAACACAAAATCAATCCTTTTTTCACGATCAAGTCATCAGGATACAGCGTATTAAGTTTTTCGTAAATTCCGGTAGCTTTTTCATAATTTCCCAGTTCAAAATAAGCATACGCAAGATTGATTAATCCGTCTTTGGATATATCCTTCTCGGATAATTTTTCAAGGTACTCCACAGCCTTTTTCACGTTACCGTTTTGGATATACGCTTTAGCGATATTGAAATATGAATCATGGAAATCGGGATTATTCTCTATTTCCTTTAAATACTCTGATATTGCCGTCTCTCGTTTACCTTGTTTAAGATATATATTGCCAAGATTATAATGTCCAAACAACATATACGGATTAGAGTCCAACACCTTTTTATAGCAGAAAATAGCTTTATCGTATTCGCCTTTATCCGTATAAACACCGCCCAAATTATTATATTCCTGATTAAAACTCGAACCGAATTGAGTGAGATTAAGCAACGACAGCAAGAACAATCCTCCCGCCGGAACAGTTGAAAACAAGATTTTTCCGTACTCTTTTTTTCTCGCGCAATTCCACAAAGCAACCATACCTAACGAAGCAAACAGAATATACAGCGATACCGACGGCAACCTGTAACGAGACGTTATAAAAAACAGAACCGTCATAGCAAATGTCACTCCAAGATAAATGTATAACAACATATATCTTCGCCATCTACGAAAAGATAAAATCAATCCCACAAAACCGAAAAACACAAAAAAACTGATCGAAAAAGGATTATATTTAAGAATTTTTGAATGTCTGCGAAAAAAATAATAACTGTGATGATTAGATACCTCATGATTGTTGAGCATCAACAAAACTTTTCTACCGACTGTTCTTATAAACGAGATCGGATTTTTCGCAATAAACGTCAACGATCTATGAAACCAATATTTTGAGACTTGACTAGGTGTTAATTCTCTACCCGACTTATTTTGGGCGACTTCTTTTGAACTTAAATATAACCGGTGATCCCATAATCCCGAATCCGCAGGCAGATGAAACGTTCCATCGGCATCTTTATGATTTCCGATATAAAAATTGATCCCGCCATTGGAGGTCAATAAAGTAAATTCGCCGGTCGACAGATAGTTAACTATCGTCAAAGGCATTATAGTTAGCGTAACGCAAACCGTAAGCAAGACAAACCGTCCTGCTCTCTGTTTCAGGTTTCCGTCAAAGGACAAAATCCATAACCCGATAAAAGGGGCTAACATTATCAGGTCAGGTTTTCCCATAGCGCAAACGGCAAGAGAAATCCCGCCTAAAACAATAAATATTTTTTTTCTTTTAGCTTGATATAAAATGAACATCAACAGCGATAAATTAAAGACAAAAATAACTAACGGAATCATCATCAAATCGCCCTCAAAATATATAAATACAGGATAAACTGTCATAAAAAACGCCGCAATAAAGGCTATCTTGAGGTTATCAAATAAAATTTTTGCCAAGAAAAATACAACCAGTATGTTCAATAACCCGAAAAACATCTGAAACAATCTCGGTCCGATCAAACTTTTTCCGGCAACCAGATACGTCATGGCGATAAAATATGGATATATCGGGCTACTGTGGAAAGAAACGGTTTGCGGTAACAATTTACCTTCACAGATTTCGACCGCCCGATTAAAATATATTTTTGAATCCGCTACGGGAGACTCAAAAAAGGGGATTTTTTTTATCTCGGACAAATAGCACAACCGCAAAAACACTCCTAGCAAAAGGAACAACCCCAATACCCAAAATATCTTTTTCAACGGTATCCCACCCCTTTATCAAAGATTTTTATTCTCGATTTTCCCATCATCTTCATCACTGCTCCAACAAGATAAAACGAACCGCAAACAACCAATATTTCGTAATTATCCCTTTTTTCACAAAAAGACTCAATAACGTTATCTATAGACCGATCTGATATGATCTCTATCTTTCGTTGTGCCAAATCGCTACAACACGCAGCCAATTTCTCCGCCGATAACTTTCTTGAACAGATCGGCTCAACGCAAAAAATCTTATTAGCAAATCCAACCGCCTCCGAGCATACACCGCCATAATCTTTATCCTTCAAGAGCCCAAACATCAGATTAATTTTCTTATTCGGAAACCTATCCGCCACAGCTTTCCTCAGACACCTCATCCCCGCACTATTATGAGCGACATCCACAATTATCAAAGGTTTTTTGTGCAAAACTTGAAACCGACCCGATATTTTTACATTTCTAACAGCTTTTCTGACAACCATATCAAAATCTTTTTCAGACATATTCCCCACAATCTCGTCAAAAACTCTCTTAGAACATTCGATAGCAAGTGCAATATTTGCTTCTTGATAGGAGGCAATCAGGTTCGTTTTCAAGTTTGAAATATTAATTTTTCCACTTCGATAATCAAATATTTTGGCTTCGGCAGTTTGATTCTTCGGAACAATGCTAGACGGTTTCGCAACAACCATTTCCGTATTTTGCCCACAACAAACATCTTTGAATATTTTCAATAAATTCTCATCGTCGGACGCAGTAAAAAAGAGCGATTTTTTCTTAATTATTCCCGCCTTATCTTTTGCGATCTGCTCAATCGTATCACCCAAATAATCGCAATGATCCAGCGACACATTAGTTATCACCGATATACTTTTATCGATAACATTCGTAGAATCGTAAGTTCCCCCCATACCTGTTTCCCACAAAACAACATCAACACTATTTCTGTAAAAATGGTCAACCGCCATAGCGGTCATAGCTTCAAAGAAAGTGGGTCGATCGGAATATTCCCGCCCAACATAATCAACAACCGTCTCAATTCTTTTAGCACAAGCAGAGAAATCTTTCAGCGATATAATTCTGTTATTTATTTTGATTCTTTCCCGCAAAGAAATCAGGTGAGGCGACGTAAAAACGCCTGTTTTTAGACCTGCGGATATAAAAATGGAGTTCAATATTGAACAAACCGACCCTTTACCGTTTGTTCCTGCAATATGAACAAAGACCAGATTTTTCTGGACATCCCCCATACAAGCAAGCATACGACTCACGTTACCAAGCCCCAACTTAGTCCCGCGTGAACATAAACTGAAAAGGAACGATTCCGCTTGACAATAATCCATATAAATTCATGATGAGAATAGAGTTTTACGCCAACGACTCGGCATTTTTCAATTTTTTACTTCTGCCTATTTTTAGCTTTTTTTTTGACTTTGTCGGCAACTCTTTTTTTTTGTTTTTGAGGAAAAACTTTATTATATACGACAACGTAGCCCGCATATCTTTACGATCCACAATCATATCAATCAGACCATGTTCCAACAAAAATTCCGAACGTTGAAACCCATCCGGTAAATCTTGTTTTATAGTTTGCTGAATAACACGTGGTCCGGCAAATCCTATAAGGGCTTTCGGTTCTGCAATAATCACATCCCCAAGGGAAGCAAAGCTTGCGGTTGTACCGCCTGTAGTCGGGTTAGTCAAAACGGAAATATAAGGCAACCCTTTTTTTCTTAACCTCCCCAACGCCGCGCTGGTTTTTGCCATCTGCATAAGGCTTAAGGTCGATTCTTGCATTCTGGCTCCACCTGAAGAAGAGACGATCACAACAGGCATCCCTTTTTCAATGGCAAACTCCACAAGACGAGTCACCTTTTCCCCGACAACCGATCCCATACTGCCACCCATATAAGCAAAATCCATCACACCTACAGCTACGTTCTGAGCATCTATCGCCCCCCAACCGGTAGTAATTGCCTCATTAAGCCCGGTCTTAGCCATAGACTTCTTTTGTCTCTCAGCGTAAGGCACCGAATCCACAAACTTCAGCGGATCTTTAGATTTCAGGTTTCCGAACAACTCTTGGTATGACCCTTCGTCAAGCAAAGAAGCTATTCTCTTAGCTGAACTGAGAGGGTACAAAAAATCACATTTCGGACAAGCCATCAGACTTTCCTCAAGCTGTGTTTTATGTATTATTTCCTGACAATTTTTACATTTTTCCCACAACCCTTGCGGGATATCTTTCTTTTTGAGTAAAATTTTCGAATATTTCTGTCTACCGAATAAAGACATAACATTCCCCTCTCTCTCATCACCGAACTTAAATTACAGAGCAACATCATCACGACCGCGCCTCAGTCACACAAAACGGACGAAAACAACTCATCACAACCGCCCCCCAAACACCACCACGACCGCACCTAAATCAGGGTTCAAGTCGAAAGCAGATATTATCACGACCGCACCCCGTCAACAAGACACAATAATACACAAAAACCCAACCACACGTCAACACAAAGTTCTCAGTCATTTGCTAATACCCATCTACAACTATTGGATATTTTCGAACCGTCCTTTAATATCTTTTTCTTCGGAATGTTCGATTAACTTATTGCTCTGAGGATCAAATATCGGTTCGTCAGGATTTTTAGGAGTTTCCAGTGCATCAGGATCGTTCAGCATATTTCCTATGCTCTTGTTTACCATCTCCGATACACAACCTGAGCATACGAAAACGAACATAAGAAGCGCTACAAACGCCAGTGATCTTTTCACAATTAGTTACCTCCTCACGATTGGTACAAAACTACTTTCAGTTAACACAATAATATTCTTAATTTATTTTTACTGTCAACAAATAAAACATCTTTTATTCAACCCAATAAAAATATTTCCTAGATATTTTTATTTTATCGGGATTATTATCGGAATCTTTTTCTATTCCTCTACAAACCGATGCGCAACATTTTTTTTCTGCCAGCACAATATCGTTTGCGTCAAACGCTCCGTTTTTGTTTACATCTTTCAAACTTTGAGCAGTTACGATAATTTTAAAACTGCTCGACCTGACCGTAACCAGATTAGCTATCTTACAATACTGAGCAAAAGTCATTCCAGAAACGTTTAATAAATCAGATACTTTGCTAAAAGGTGTCGTTATAGAACGATTGACGATTGCCTGCGCCAAACTGTTGTTAACGCTTGGCAATGTTTGTAAAACATATACTCCGGCAGTATTAATATTAATGCGCCCCGATATTAAAGGTAAAAAACCCGCAGGCTGAAAGATTATCTTTTTGATTGTATTTTGACTAGGTGATGTAGAAGAATCACTGTTATCTTCCAAACATAGCAACCCTTGTTTAATTTCGAACGGGAAAAGATCGTCGTCTCCTGACGAGAATACTCCTTGAGCGCATCCCCAATATTCGCCATGAAAAGGTTTAAGAGAAATCAACAGATTTTTACTATCCACACTGCTAGTTGCGGTATTATAATAGTTGCCCTTTATCTTATGGACTTCTCCTGAGTTTATAGAGCTGATAAAAACACGGTATTCCCCATCGGGAGGGATACTCAAGTTGCTTGGATTTTTGTTCCATTTCCACGATATTTTTGAGCCTGAGAAAACCGTAGCGTTCAAAGATAAGTACGCCCCTGAATTAACCCAGTTGGTTCTTCTTGAACATGCGGTAGCGGACTGTTCAAAGTTTATAAACCCGCATTTATCGCCAATTGCCTTGCTATAATTTATAGCGGAGGTAAGAGATGAGGTTTTATTGTTGTGATTCTCGTTTTTCGGCATATCATAAAAAAATCTCGGATTAGGAACATAAGAGTCTCTTACTACAATATAACTATCTACGGAGGCGTTTTCTTTACCCGGTGTACCGAAAAACCCAAGGTTTCCCGCGCTAGAAGCGTTTCTCCACACATCTACACCGCCTATTTTAAGATCATAATCCGGCGATCTTTTTTCTCTGCTCACTTTTGCCGTCAACCCTCCGCCGGGTTTATAACCCGTAACACAGTAGTTATTCGGAGACGATGCGCAGATACTGTCTATCACTACTCCGGATGAATCTTTCACAATAACAGATTCATCACCCGAATCAAGAATATTCAAAGTCGGATTATTACTGGAGTCCAATAAGATAGCTATCTTAGACGGACCGTCCCACACGCCGTCTACAACAGATCCGTACGCGATATCCAACCCTACTTTCGTATTGGTCAACACAAGATAACTATACGTCGCCGATGAAGGCTCCCCGCTAGAAACCGTCGCACCGCTTAAAACAACGTTCGCCCCAACATGATAAACCTTATCATCGCTACTGTTTGCGGGAGTGGCGTTATCGAAAACAAAACTCCATTGAGGAGTGATAGTTATATCTTTAGTACTGATGTTAACCAGTTCTATATAATCCGCCGAGAAAATCTCTATCGATTCAAATCTGCACTGTTTTTGAGGTGGAACAGCATCAACGATATCCTCCACCTCGATAGTCAACTGCCCATCCGTTATAGTAACGTTATAACTCCTAGACCCGCCCGCCGGCACAATCGAGTACCCCACCCCCTCCACTCTACAATTCATATCCCCCAAACTAGCATCGCTTGCGGTTTTTATTCTAACCGTATAAACACCGTTATCCCACGGTATTTGAAACCTAGAAGAAGCAATCGACGAACCGTCCGGAGACAACCCCCAATAGTAGTTACCCGATGAAGCAAACGAACCTGTCTCTTTCGTAACAAATTGAGCGTTGGTGGAATAAATAAATATCCAGTCACCCGGAAATATCTCATTAACCTGAATCCCTTCTGTTCCGTACAGATATGTATCGGCATTGGTAGCCCCGTCACCGTTAATATCCAACGACAACTCTGTTTCCGAATAAACAGTCGGGATACAATCACAGTCTCTATAATCTATCAGATTTATCGCCGCCAACGTTTTTTTGACGTTATCACCCCACGACAATTTACCGAATATCTCATCGGCTAAGACGTTCAGGCGTGTTTCATAATTAATGTTTACTTTGGGGATGAATCCGTCGGTTGCGTCATAGTACAAATCATGGTCGTAAGAATTGGTAGTAAGATACGGTTCGATGGCTGTAAACTCGGTCTGCCCGATATTCGTAATTTTTTGCAATTCGCTCAAGTCGGAAAAAGGTTTTTGAGCATACTGCGCGATATTATCGGCAGCGGAACTGTTCACCGCACCGATTTTTTCAAAAAGGTCTTTCAAGTCTATTTCAGAGACATTTTCGCCTTCCTGAGTCGCCTCCACGGCATCGTAATCCGATCCTGCAGTATTTATATTAATTTTAGAATTTTCGTCTTCAACAACTACAGCGTACCTTCCTATAACAGGGGAACTTGAATCAACCGGATTTTTGTGCAGATATATCCAACGCGCATCGGGCGTAGCACTCGCAACCTGACCGGTTACCCTTGTGACGGTCTGCGCCACATCAACCTCGTCGCCCATAAAAAGAGATACCCATTCATCATTGCTGTTTGCCGTACTGCCGGTGTTCCAATCGTACTTTTCAAAATTGGCACTAGGTGTTATAAAATCGCCGTCTTCGCACAAAACATTCATGGCATGGCTTAAACCTGCCTGAGCGATAAACTGTGCCGAAACTTCTTTGCTAAGGTTGGAGACAATTTTCCCGTCCAAACTCATGTTTGAGACAAACGTGGTCGCCATCAAAGATAATACAGCAAGTATAAGCAAAGTCAGCAACAACGCCATTCCACTAGATTCCGAACACTTTTTCATGACAACCACCTCGCATTATTCCGTATCGGGCAAACAGATTACTCCCCGATACTCTTTCAATAACCCTCTTTCCGTTAAAACTGCTAGAATCTTTTCTCTTTTTGAACCGCTCTGTCCTGATGTATAGCTATTGAACTACTTGTATTCAAACCGTTAATCCATTCTGCCGTATCGGGTTGAATCATCTTGACAATCACCTGTATTTTTCGGGGCATTTTACCTAAATTAGACGGATCGGTGGGTTCATAATCGGAATCATCGGGATCACTTGACGAAACAGGATTGATTACGTTCCATTCAGGATCAGACGGAGAACCGGGCCATGATGACCAATCGATCCAATCTTGCGGACCGGACAGATGATTCCAGCATTTGAGTTCCATATCCGCCACATATAATGCCGCCTCATCGCCGGATATTGTTTTTAGAGTACTAAAATCGGATTCAAACTGAAATCCCGTTTCGGAATAAATATGTCTGGTTGCGAATTTTATAGAATCGTCGGTAAAATCCGTATCGTTTCCGTCACCGTGGTCATAGAAGAAACAGGTTTCTTGATAACCTCTTGTATCGGATGCACCGTTACTATATATTCCGCTATTGACAAAATAGATTGATGTAGCTGTCATGATAAAGTTCATATTGTTTTCCGGCTGAACAATTGCGGAATCCAGCTCCGTCGATATTTTATCGAGGAAAAACCTAGCGTTTTGTAGCATATTCACCCTTGAATCGGTGACGCTCCAGACTTTTGAGCTAGTTTGGAAGATGTTATACATAACCGCAATCATCAATGTCATTATGACGATAGCCATAAGCAATTCAAGAAGTGAGAACCCGGGCGAGGCGTTATTATTTTTCATCACCAACCCTCCTAAAAATATCGACTGAACGTTTTTATCGCCTTGCCGGTAGGCGTGTTAGGATTACTGCTCACACCCCCCGCATAACAATCATTTGAGTATATAGCCAACCTCATAGCAAACATATTAACAGGAAAATTATTACCATCCCCCGGTATGGCAACACCGGTTAATTCCTTTATTCTCATGATATAAAAATATTCACCGCCATAAGGGAATTTACTCTGGAGCACATAACCATCGACAAAAGGTGGATTTGACTTATCCATCTCATCCAGTTCTGAGATCAATGCTCTGGCATACTGAGACGCCGCAAACAGGTCTTCCGCTCTCTTCGCAGACACCAATCCGACAGGATAAAGAGCGAGCAAACTCAACACTCCAACCACCAATACCGCGATAGCGATACTAATCTCAATCAAGGTAAATCCTGAATTTGTTTTCATATCTACTACTCCCACGGTTCGCCCTTACCGACCTTATAAAGTTTTACCCTGCCTAGGTTTGCGTTAACGGCAATAGTATAGCACTGAGACTTTTCATCGTCAGACACACCTCTAAAATCATAATTATCCTGATAATAAGTAACACCCCCACTCACAGGTGCCCCGAAAGAATCTTTGACGTTTTGAAACAACGAGTTACTCTTCACAAGATGGATATAACAAGCCGGATCAGCAGACCCTTTTGGAGAAAATTTAACCGACCCGTTAGCTTTAAGGTTAACTGCGCCGGAACCATTGATTGTAGTAGTAGCTATTTTTACGGGACTGGCAGGATGATACACCTTCCCGACCAGATTTCCGCCCGTATTACCCGTATATATCGCCACCCAGTTTTCACCGGGATGAACATCTACCCGATAAATAGAGTTATAATTTACGGCATACTGTCTTGCCTGTCGCATCAAGGTGGCTACCCTTGACGATGCGGATCGCAACCCGATATTCTCCGAGAATTTAGTCAATGTCGGCAACGCCATTGCGGTCAACAAGATTATTATTATAACCGTGACCAAAAGTTCCATTAAAGTAAAACCAACCTGTTTTTTTCTCATAATACCTATTCCCAGTTATTTATGACCTTACCTTTTTGCGATACACATGATATGTCGAAACTATGTTTATTGTGAGCGGGTACATTGTTACTGCCTGCATCGGTATCCACATGTACTTCATAAAACCCGCCCCACGGATCCAAAACCTTCGACACGGCACCCGATACAACCAGATCATTTTGCCTGAATTCCATATACGGTCCGTTTTTCTTATTTGTCATCAACATCGAGTACAGTTTACCGGAACTGTTAAGTTCGGTTTCATCAGGACCGA
This sequence comes from uncultured bacterium, assembly GCA_964522245.1. GTDB lineage: Bacteria > Auribacterota > Auribacteria > Auribacterales > Auribacteraceae > CAZFUR01. The sequence continues at coordinate 10,383 of CAZFUR010000008.1, forward strand.
AAAAACCCCAATCTATCCTATAAGCCTGCAAAGCCATGCCGATTGTTTCTATGACAGCTTTTGCTCTAGCCTCTCTAGCATTCTCTTTAACCTTGGTTATGGTAGGGAACAAAAACCCCGCAATAAGGGCGATTATAGATAAAACCGCCAACAACTCTAACAATGTAAACCCTGCGTTCTTGCGCATAATTCCACCTCCAAACATTCAGTTTTACTCCATATCCTTCACATAGTTACCCAACCAATTACATATATTGTCATCGTTTTTGGGATCAGAATAGTTATTATAATCCCATTGTTTATCCGGACCTTTGGATAAAATATCTATCGATGACGGATTTTTCATCGCTCTGCCCGATGCAGTAGCATCAACCAGATACGCCTGCCTCCACGGATCAATCATCTGACCCGATGAATCTATCTCATTCGATTTGAATTCTAAGTACGGACCGTGCCAATCGGTATCATTCCAGTAGGTGGTTATTTTGTTTTTATCTTTGTCGAATCCGCTTAATGCTTGTAGCATCAGTTTGCGTTGATTCTTCTCGCTTGAGGTATCGCCAAAATACTCGCCCGACGTTATCGCAATCGGATAATATCCCATATCGTTTTTAAAGTTTTCCAGTGCGCTCTCAAGTCTCAAAACTTGAGAGATAGCTTTTTCTTTTTTAGCCTTAGCGAAATAGTAAACTACCCCCGTAGCGCTCAACGCCATGATAAACGCCATGATAACCACCACAGCCATAAGTTCAATCAAACTAAACCCGCCCGGTTTTCTCATACTACCCCCCCCTACATCTGTTGCAATAGTGATATAAGCGGCATAAACATAGCGATCACTATAAACCCTACGATTACCGCTAAAAACACTATCAAAAACGGCTCCAACAACGATGTTAATCCCTCAACAGCCACATCGACATCTTCGTCATAATTATCCGCTATTTTTATCAACATTTCCGCCAAAGCCCCCGTTTCCTCGCCTACTTCAATCATGCTTATCACCATTGGCGGAAATACCTTACAGAGTCTCAGCGGTTCAACAATAGATTCACCCTCTCTAATACTCTCATAAACACTTTCCACCGCTTTAGCTATAACCTCATTTCCCGCAGTATCTTTAACGATAACCAACGCCTGAAGGATAGGGACACCGCTAGTTATCAACGTACCGAGAGTTCTGGTAAATCTAGCGATAGATATCTTGCTTATCAACATCCCCACAAGAGGAACTTTGAGTAAAAAGACATCAATGATATACTTTCCCTTATTTGTGCGACGCAATACCTTTATAAAAACGATACCTCCAATAACCGCTCCAATCGGTATATACCACTGGTCTCTCGCTATATCGCTGACAGATATCAAAAACGATGTCATCCAAGGTAATTCCAGATCTAGATCGGTAAACATCTCGGCAAATTTAGGGACAATAAATGTTATAAGAAACGATAATACCGCCATAGCCACCGTTATAACGAAAGCCGGATAAATCATAGCGGATTTGACACGTTTTTTTAGTTTTTCACTTTTTTCGGCAAATTCGGCCAACCGATTCAAAACCACCTCCAAAACCCCACCCGCTTCACCGGCTTTTATCATGTTCACATACAGTTTAGAAAAAACTTTTGGAAACTTTTCAAGCGATTCAGAAAAAGACGACCCGCCCTCAACAGACTCACTCACATCCTCAAGAGTGCTTTTCAAACAACCCGCTTTCTGTTGGTCTCCCAAAACGTTTAAACTCCTCAATAAAGGCAATCCCGCATCAATCAAAGTAGCGAGCTGTCTTGTAAATAGCGCAAGGACAGACCCGTTAACCCCGCCACTGAATATAGTTATCTCGGCGTTTAGAAAAGATTTTTTCTTTTTTGATTTTTTCTTATCGCCCTGCCCCGCCTTATCTATCGTGACACTTGTGGGGAAAAAACCTTTCTCCCTCAACTTAGCTATTGCCGCAGTAGTGTTTTCCGACTCAATTACACCGGTTACTTCTTTTCCTTGATTATTCATTGCCACATAGTTAAAAGTCGACATTATATACACTCCTAAAAAATTACGATTCCCTCAATATCTCTTCCAAAGTAGTAACACCTTGAAAAACTTTAGCTATTCCCGCTTCTCTCAAGGTTTGCATTCCCGCCTCTTTGGCTTTAGCTTTTATAACCGATTGAGGAGCCTCTTCTAGTATCAATTCTCTTATACTGTCGTTCAGCACAAGCAGTTCATATACGCCTGTCCGACCTTTATAGCCCGTGTTATTACAATTTTTGCACCCTTTACCATAATACAAAGCTTGACCTTCAATATCAGCCATAGTTAATCCCATAGCATTCAATATTTCCTGATTCGGCGTATACGCCTCTTTGCATTCAGTACATATTTTGCGTACAAGCCTTTGGGCAAGAACCCCCTCTAAAGTTGATGTCACAAGAAACGGCTCTACCCCCATATCTATCAATCTTGTTACACTGCCCGGAGCATCGTTTGTATGCAGGGTACTGAAAACAAGGTGACCGGTCAAAGACGCCTCAATAGCGATTTGAGCGGTTTCCACATCTCTTATTTCACCGACCATAACTTTATCGGGATCTTGACGCAGTATAGACCTTAAACAAGCTGAGAACGTCAATCCTATCGAATCATTAATTGCAACCTGAATAACTCCCTCAAGATCGTATTCCACGGGGTCTTCCGTAGTGATAACTTTCGCTTCAGGTCGGTTGATATGTCTCAAACATGAATACAGTGTAGTTGTTTTACCTGATCCTGTGGGACCGGTTGTAACAAAAATACCGTTAGGTTTTTCTATAATTTCTATCACTCTGGTTATTATATCCTCCGGCATACCTATCTGATGAAGATCAAGAGAAACGTTGCTTTTATCCAAAATTCTCATAACAACACTTTCGCCAAACGCCGTGGGCAAAGTGGATATACGCAAATCGATATTTTTGTTCCCTACATTCAGCTGGATACGCCCATCCTGAGGCAATCTTCTTTCAGCAACGTTTAAGTTTGCCAAAACCTTTATTCTAGATATTACAGCCAACGCCAGATGCCTAGGCGGCGGGATCATATCGTACAAAGTGCCGTCTACACGATACCTAATTTTAAACTCACTCTCAAACGGCTCGAAATGGATATCACTCGCCTTATCTTTGATCGCCTGCAAAAGAACAAGATTCAGCAGTTTTATAACAGGTGCCTCATTGACCATTTCAGAAAGGTTACCTATATCTGTTCGGTCAAGGTCATCGTCCAATTCCATATCCATATCGTCATAGGTATCTATAAATGACGCCATTGAATCGGCGGTATCTTCTTGTTGGTAATATTTATCTAGAGCAGCCGCTATATCTTCAGGGTTGCTTATTGCACCTTTCACTTCACAATCGACTATAAAACGTAACTCATCAAGGATATTCGGGTTGAGCGGATCGGCCATAGCGACTGTTAGTGTATTATCGTAAAAATTTATAGGAATAACAGCATACATTCTAGCCCATGAACTCTCCAACTTTTCTATAATTTCGATAGGGATATCCAACTCGTTCAGGTTAACCAGATCCATACTAAGCTGTTCACCTATAGCACTTAATAGCTGTTCTTGGGTGACAAACCCCAAATCCGCTACAATATGAGTCATCGGTTTACCTAAACGTTTTTTCTCTTCCAGAGCTTCTTCTAACTGGGTCTGATCCAGCAATCCTCGCTCCAGCAAAAACCGCTCTAAAAATTGATCTTGAGAAAAATTCATTTAATACCCCTTATTCCGAGTTAAGTTTTGTATAAACCCACTCGGCATCGTTACATTTTGAAATAAGATTTTCGTAACTGATATCCTGAGCTTTAAACAACTCCAACAGACATGCATCCAGAGTCTGCATCCCATATTTACCCCCCGTTTGCAAATCTGACGTTATCCGATACGTTTTGTTATCACGTATCAGATTTTGTATAGACGGAGTACTCACCAATATTTCAAACGCCGCAATACGCCCTTTACCGCTTAGATGAGGCATCAGCTGTTGAGAGATAATCAACTCGACACAGACAGACAACTGGCTTCTGATCTGTTCTTGTTGGTTTGTGGGAAAAGCATCGATGATTCGGTCTATTGTCTGGGCGGCACCGGTTGTATGTAAAGTCGCAAAAACAAGGTGTCCCGTTTCCGCCGCAGTGACTGCCGCCTCCATAGTTTCCAGATCGCGCATCTCACCTACCAGAATAACATCGGGGTCTTGCCTAAGACCTCTTTTTATAGCCTCCGCAAAAGACGGCACATCGACCCCCACTTCTCTTTGGTTGACTATACCTTTTTTATGTTCATGATAATACTCTATCGGATCTTCGATAGTTAATATATGCGCATCACTTTGGGTATTTATAAGATCTATCATGGAAGCGAGCGTAGAGGTTTTACCTGATCCTGTAGGACCGGTAACGAGAATCAACCCTCTAGGTTTAAACAGATACTCTTTAATAATCGGGGATATCCCTATCTCTTCAAGAGTTCTAATTCTTGACGGGATCAGACGCAAAACCAATCCGTAATACCCTTTTTGTCTAAAAACGCTTACCCTGAACCTTGCCATATCACCATAGGCAAACCCAAAATCCGTACCGCCCTGTTCACGTAACAGCTGTTGATGTGCATCTGAAGTTATACTTTTTATATAATTTTTTAGATCTTCCTCTTCAAGGACACCCGCTTCCATTCCCACCAATTTACCGTCAATTCTTATGGTAGGAGGTTTCCCGACAGTAAGATGAATATCTGAAGCATCCTCATCTATAGCTAACTGCAAAAGTTCTTGTATTTCCATATATCCCCCACGTTAATCGTCATAACTTTGTGTTATTCGCATTATCTCTTCAACGCTAGTCATACCGCCCAAAACTTTCCTGATTCCGTCTTC